>NZ_JAFLMX010000284.1:0-51237 GCF_017849675.1 Alteromonas sp. AO-Serp | reverse complement strand
GCTTTTTTGATCTCGGCGGTTGAAAAACACAGGCACACGCTAACGTGCCCCTGCGGCTGCGCCGCGCGTTGCAATCCCGGGTCGAGGCACCATCATTTAAGCCCTTGCAGAAATGCGAGGGCTTTTTTGATCACGGCGGTTGAAAAAACACAGGCACACGCTAACGTGCCCCTGCGGCTGCGCCGCTAGTTGCAATCCCGGGTCGAGGCACCATCATTTAAGCCCTTGCAGAAATGCGGGGCTTTTTTGTTTCCGCTTTATGTCTTTTCTAGCGCTAATCGCAGACCTAGTCCAACAGGCGCTAAGACATCTGTAGCAAACTTAAAAATTCTTGAAGCGAAGACACATGGAATTGTGCCTTGGGTGACTTTTTAACGCCTGGTCGAAGTATCTGAACCGTTTTCATACCTAAACTATTACCCGCACTAATTTCTGACTCCTCACTGTCTCCAATAACCCATACCTCACTCGGAGCTGTATTATATTTTTTGGCTATGATGTCGAAGTAGAATGCTTTGCCTTTTCTAGGCGGGTTACCTGGGTCATCGTAGTAAATGTCTTCAAAAGCACCTTCAACGCCCAATTGGCGAATTTTCGAATGTTGAAATTTTTGGAATCCAGAAGTTACAAGTAGCTTCACCCCTTCAAACGCATGAACTAAATGAGTGTCTTCATAGCCTTCAATAGGGTGCGCAATACTCAACTGCGAAAAGTACGCATAACTCGCAGATTTTGAATGCTTAGAGAACTTATATTTTTCAACAATATAGTCCAAAGGTTTACGCCAAAAATCCAGACGCATTTCTTGTCTCATAGAGGGAGTTAAATCGTTACTCTTATCTGACTCGATGACATCGAATAGAGGTAGCAATATGTCTTCACCTACACTATTGCCCGGTGCTAAGCAGTTATCGAAATCAAAAATAATTAATGGCATGTATGGATAAATTACTAGGGAGTGGTGTGCACCATAGTCGCACATGAATGTTTCGATTTCAGAAAGAGCAACCTGCATAGTCGCGTACTTGTCGCATAGTGGAATTACGCCAAATACTCTGAAAACAAGCCTGATAAGAACTAGTTTGCGCTTTTTAGACGCAGTTAAAGCCAAAAAACGCTTTTTTAATAAAAAACTTATGCATGTTCTTGCCTACTTTTCAAAATGGGTACTACGCTTACTTCATATGTAAAAACGCAGCGAAATATAACGTTGTTACTTTTTAAAAGAGGTAACGCGCCATTGCTCTGTGTTTTAAAGAGATAGTTTTTGGCTTAACACCTGTGATTTTAAGCGGAGTGAGAAACTTCGAACTGTTAATAATGATAGGAAGCTAGCTGCTTCGTTCAACTGCCTTGTCTGAAAGAAGCAACCGGCAGTTGAATGTTCAGGGTGAAACTAAGCCGCGCGTAATTCTCAAGGAGAGTTTTTTGTCAGCTAACAACACATCTTCAAATCAGCAGAGCGTAGTAAACACCATATTTGCTATTTCAGGTATTGGAGTTATCGCTTCGTGGGTGCTCTACTTTTCAGTATCGGCGTTAGCCGCTCTCGCTGTGCTAACCGGCGCAGTGGTGATTTGTGCCCTTATTCACTCAAAAAATAACAGCGAAAGCGACGAGATATACCCGACAGAGAATAGTGCTGCGGATATGGCGACAAGCAGAAATACTGATATTGAGAAAGCCAGTGAGGGGTTAAGTGTTTCACTTGGCACTTGTGACGCCAATTTATCGGACATCAAATCGACGCAGGATGACGCAGTAGAAACCTTGTCTCACGCCTTTAGCAGTTTGAAATCACTAGTTTCTCAACAAATTGAGTGTATTGAAGATCTGTTAAGTGTGGACGAAGCGCATACGCAGTCTTACTCCGACCGAATGCGCAATTTCGCCCGCGAAACCGATGGAACACTAACGCAATTCATTGATTCTACAGAACAGATGTCGTCGTCGACAAAGCACTTAATGGAGCAAGTGCAAACCATTCAACAGGCCATGCCTACGGTAATTGAAGCACTGAGTGGTATTGATGACATCGCTGCACAAACTAATTTACTTGCTTTGAATGCGGCTATAGAGGCGGCGCGAGCAGGTGAGGCTGGTCGTGGCTTCGCTGTTGTTGCTGATGAAGTCAGGGCGCTCTCAACTCGCTCCACTCAGTTTAGTGATGTGATTAAAACCCAGGTCGAGAACATAAGAAGTCTGGTAGATAAGCTCACAGACACCGCTGAATTTGTAGCGTCGCAGGATATTTCTCAGGTGGTTAATGCTAAATCACATATCAGTGAGCAGTTGTCTGAGATTATCAAGAAAGCAGAGGCTGACCTTGTAACCACAAAACAGATTGAAGACATTGGCTCTCAGCTTGACGAGTCGATAAATGCGGCCATTCGGGGTATGCAGTTTGGCGATATCAACGGCCAACACATTCAGTATACCCAAGATATGATCAAGTTCATTTTAGAGCAGTTGGCGACGTTAGATGCCAACAATATCGAGCGTTTCGTCAGTGCATTAAACGAGTACCAAAAAGGACTCGCTGCGAAAGGGAAAAATGACCACAACCCTGTGTCTGCAACATCTATGGACGCTGGGGAAGTCGAATTGTTCTAGCTAAGCAAGGAACAGGAAGCACAGTCAGTAATGACCTACTTTGGAGAAGTGAGCATATGAGCAAACACATTCTAGTTGTTGACGATTCAGTATCCATTCGTCAGATGGTAGAAATGACCCTAAAAGGTGCGGGCTATACCGTTACGACAGCCCAAGACGGGCAAGATGCATTAGATAAATGCAAAAGTCAGCAATTTAATTTTGTTTTAACCGATCAGAATATGCCACGAATGGATGGCCTTACGCTTATAAAAAATTTGCGCGGTTTGGGGACTTACAGCAGAACGCCTGTTGTTATGCTTACTACAGAAGCAGGCGACGATATGAAAGCAAAAGGTAAAGCCGCTGGTGCCACAGGCTGGATGGTAAAGCCTTTCGATCCAAACAAGCTTCTTGATGTAACGAAGCGCGTGCTGGGCTAAATCGCCCACCCACTCCTAAAATCTGGAAGGATTCGGAATGAGCATCGATATAGAACAGTTTCATGGCGTGTTTTTCGACGAGAGCGATGAGCATCTCGACGATATGGAACAGCTATTGATGAGTTTAGATGTTGAATCCCCTGATCCTGAAGAGCTAAATAGCATTTTTCGCGCTGCCCATTCGATTAAAGGTGGCAGCGGTATTTTCGGTTTTGATGCGTTGATGAATTTAACGCATGTGATGGAAAACTTGTTAGATAAAGCCCGCAACAATGAGCTTAGTGTTACCGCTGACATTGTAAATGTGCTTTTAGAAACTCTCGATGTTTTAAAAGACACGCTTAACGCCTACCGGGATGAGACCCCCGTACCAGAAGACAGTATTGCCGAGCGCATTAAAATTCTAAATGGCGTAATCAACGGTCAATCTACAGACGCAGCCTCAGGCGATGGTGACGATGCTTCAGAAGTAAGCGTGAATGCGCAAAACGAAAGCGCTCAGGACGACAGCTTTGGTTTCTTTGACGATGAGCCTAATAGTGCTATTGAAGCCGCTGATGACAGTTTTGGTTTTTTCGACGACGAGCCAGTTAACGAAGCGCTCTCTCACGGCGACAACACTGAAAGTGAGAATAATGACGATGACGGCTTTGGCTTCTTCGATGATGAAATATCGAATAATACAGTCGACGCACAAACTGAAACGACTAAAGCCGAAACAGCTGAAGTAGAGCAGGGTTTCGGTTTTTTCGAAGACGCACCGTCAGCTACCAATATCAATACTTCCCTAGAAATTGCGAGTAGTAATAACGCACAAAGCGCGAGTACTCAATTAAATACAGCAACAACATCTAACAATGATAAAGCGCCAACAAGTGGCGTTGCTCCCACGACAACACAAGCCAAAACGCCACCAAAACCGCCAGCGAAAAAGAGCGCCGCCCGTGAATCGGCCTCTATTCGTGTAGACACCACTAAAATTGATGCCATGGTTAACTTAGTCGGAGAGCTGGTTATTACCCAGTCTATGCTGTCTATGATAGGGCAAGACGTTGAAGGGCAAGTTGGCGAGCGGCTGCAGCTAGCTATTGACGAGCTGCAGCGAAACACCCGGGAAATTCAAGAATCAGTGATGTCTATGCGCATGCTCCCGCTAACCGCAACCTTTAATCGTTTTCCGCGTTTAGTAAGAGATTTGGCTGGTAAGTTAGGTAAGCAGGTAGAACTGGTACTCCAGGGAGGCAGCACGGAAATTGATAAAAGTTTAATTGAAAAGATTGTCGACCCCCTTACCCATCTGGTTCGCAACAGCATCGATCACGGCATAGAAATGCCCGACAAACGCGTCGCTGCTGGCAAGCCAGAAAAAGGCACGGTTATTCTAAGTGCCGAGCAGAAAGGCGGTAGCATTATTATCAGCATTATTGATGATGGCGGTGGTCTTCACCGCGACAAAATTCTCGATAAAGCGCGAAGTAACGGGCTCACCGTATCTGATGACATGCCTGATTCAGAAGTATGGCAACTTATATTCCAACCTGGGTTTTCAACTGCCGAAGCCATTACCGATGTATCGGGAAGAGGGGTAGGTATGGATGTGGTGCGCCGCAATATCGAATCGATAGGCGGTCGTATCGATATCGAGTCTAGTGCCGGTGAAGGTTCAGCGTTTTTCATTCACCTGCCGCTCACGCTAGCCATAGTTGATGGCATGTGTGTGTCCGTGGGTAAGCAAATCTTCGTGATCCCACTTTTAAATATTATTGAATCCTTCCAGCCTACTAAGCAGCAGCTGAAGACCTTGGGCAACGACACCGTTCTCTATATACGAGATCAATACTGGCCTTTGGTGCCCCTCTACGACTTCATGGAAGTAGAGGATGCCGCGCTTTCTCCCACAGAAGGCATTGTGGTGTTGCTTGAAAGCAGTAAAAAACGCTTTGGTGTTTTGGTTGATGCGCTCGTCGGCCAGCAGCAGGTGGTGATTAAAAGCTTAGAAGAGCATTACCGTAAGGTGGCTGGAATAGCGGGGGCAACCATTATGGGCGACGGAAAAGTCGCACTTATTATCGATGCAGACTCCATTGCTACAACGTATACCTCCAGTCAAATAGAGGAGTTACTTTCATGAGTGAAACTGCCTTGCATCAAGCGGTTACCGGCGGACAGGACAAAGAATATTTAAGTTTTGTGCTTGGCGATGAGCATTACGCCTTGGACATCACCACAGTAAAAGAAATTAGAGGGTACGAACAAGTCACTAAGATTGCGAATGCGCCAGCCTTCATAAAAGGCGTGATTAATTTGCGTGGTGACATCGTTCCTATCGTGGACTTGCGCATTAAGTTTAACGTAGGCGAGGCCACATATAACGACTTCACAATAGTGATAATGCTGAATATTCAAGAGCGTATTGTTGGCATCGTGGTAGATGGTGTATCCGATGTTATTCGCTTGTCTGAAGAACAAGTGCTTCCGCCACCAGAGTTTGGCGTAGCTTTTGACAGCAGGTATCTACACGGTTTAGCTGATGTAGATGAAAACATGGTCATTCTGGTGAATATAGAAAGCTTAATAACCAGCGAAGAGCTGGGTTTAGTCGCACCTGAGAGCGTAAAAGACGACGCGTAGTTACAAGGTCCTTCACTAAACGGAAACACCTGACATTGGGAAATATTAGTTATGGGCGTATTTAATTTTCTGAACGGCGAAGAGTTAAAAATAGCGAAGCACGACTCGCTATTGAAGTCGAATATTCTAAAGGCCAGTGCCTCAAACTTGTTGGTTATCGACAAGTCGGGGGTTATTCACTACCACACTCCCGCATTCCTGCGAATGACAAAGGCCTACCCTAAGGACTTTACTGTCAACGATGGCGAGTCTTCACTATCAGGAAAGCACATAGACGACATTGCAAATGGGGCAAGCTCTTCAGAAAACCTGTCCTATTTACTTACCCATACTTCCGGCGATAAGCACCTCGTTTCTCTTGCTGAGCACGGCTTTTGTGTAAGTGCATCTACAATAACGATAGACGAGAATGGCACTCAGCTTTATGTCACCGAGTGGCAGGACAACACTGAAAATAAACGCAACAAAGGTATGGTCGATGCCATTATGCGAAGCCAGGCGGTGATATCGTTTACGACAGACGGAGAAATCTTGTCGGCCAACGATAACTTTTTATCCGCAATGGGTTATAGCGAAAGTGAGGTGGTGGGAAAGCACCATCGCATTTTTGTCGACAGTGATTACGCTCAAAGCGAAGAATATCAGCAGTTTTGGAAAAAACTAAAAAGCGGCGACGTACACAGCGGCGAGTTTTGCAGAATTAACAAGCAAGGCGAAGAGGTGTGGATCCAAGCGACCTACAACCCAGTATTTGATGACAACGGTGACGTAGATTACATCATCAAGTTTGCCTCTGATATTACAGCGCAAAAACAAAGAAATGCCGATTACGAAGGACAGATTACTGCCATTAATAAGTCACAGGCCGTTATTGAGTTCGATCTAGAAGGTAATATTCTTAACGCCAACGAAAACTTCCTCGCCGCAATGGGTTACAGCCTTTCTGAAATTAAAGGGCAGCATCACAGCATGTTTGTTGACCCAAGCTATAAGTTAAGCGCTGAATATGCTGCTTTTTGGCAAAGCTTAAAAGCCGGAGAGCACAGTGAGGGTGAATATAAACGCATTGCAAAAGGTGGCAGGGAAATATGGATCCGCGCATCGTACAACCCCATTTTCGATAGCTCGGGTAAGCCATTTAAAGTCGTTAAATTTGCCACCGATGTAACGCAAGACAAGTTAAAAAATGCGTATTTCGAAGGACAAATTAACGCTATCAGTAAATCTCAGGCTGTGATCGAGTTTGATGTCGACGGCACTATCATTACTGCTAACGACAACTTCCTTAACACCATGGGCTACCGACTAGACGAAATCAAAGGTAAACATCACCAACTATTTGTAGATGAAGAAACCAGGCAGTCAGAGTCGTACCAGCGTTTTTGGTCTGAACTTAAAGAAGGTAATTTCTTCTCAGGAGAATTTAAGCGCGTAAGCAAAGCAGGAAAAGCCGTTTGGATCCAAGCTTCTTACAACCCTATAGAAGACATGAATGGCAACCCGTTTAGGGTGGTCAAATACGCGACTAACATTACCGAAGAGAAGTTGAAAAACGCCTACTTTGAAGGTCAGTTAAATGCCATTAGCAAGTCACAGGCTGTCATTGAGTTTGACCTTGAGGGGGTAATTTTAAACGCAAACAGCAACTTCTTAGCCGCGATGGGATATACCCTAGATGAAGTGAAAGGAAAGCATCACAGTATTTTTGTGGACCCTGCTTTCAAAAACAGCCCTGAATACGCAGCATTCTGGGAGCAATTGCGCCAAGGCGTTTATGCTAGCGGAGAATACAAGCGTTTCAACAAGTCAGGAAAACCAGTTTACATCCAAGCCTCTTACAACCCAATCCTAGACCAAAACGGCACGCCGTTTAGAGTCGTGAAATATGCCACGGACGTAACAGGAAGAACCTTAGCGGTAGAAAGTATTAAGTCTATTATGGCAAGTCTGACAGACGGTGATTTACTGAAAACGATAGAAGAGCCATTAGAAGGTGACTTTAAGGTGCTTGGCGAATCTATTAATCACTTTATTGGTGAACTGCGCGACACCATAGTGAAAATTCACACCGCTGTGGAAACCATCGATACGGCTTCAAATGAAATCGCCACCGGCAACGCCGATTTGTCTAGTCGTACCGAGCAGCAAGCGTCTAGCCTAGAAGAAACAGCGTCAGCCATGGAAGAGTTAACGGGCACAGTGAAGCTGAACGCAGAGAATGCCGATCAAGCAAAAGGCTTGGCAAGCCAGGCATCAGAAGTAGCATCAGAGGGCGGAAAGGTCATTGAACAAGTAGTGCATACCATGGGTGAAATTAACGACTCTGCCCAGCGTATATCTGACATCATCGGCGTTATTGATGGCATTGCTTTCCAAACTAACATACTCGCACTGAACGCAGCAGTTGAAGCTGCAAGAGCGGGCGAGCAAGGTCGCGGGTTTGCCGTTGTTGCCTCTGAGGTGAGAACGCTAGCGCAGCGTTCTGCCGAGGCGGCAAAAGACATAAAGGCGCTAATTTCTGCGTCAGTCGATAAAATTGGTGATGGCAACGTGTTGGTAAATAAGTCTGGGGAAACCATGGCCAACATCGTCACTGCAATTAAACGCGTTAACGACATTATGTCTGAAATTGCAGCGGCATCGTCTGAGCAAGCCACCGGAATACAGGAAGTGAGCAATGCGGTGGTGCAAATGGACGAAATGACTCAGCAAAATGCTGCGTTAGTTGAACAAGCAGCAGCGGCTGCAGACAGTATGAGACAGCAATCGGGTGAACTAGCCCAACGGGTGTCTGTGTTCAAAGTGGGAAGTAGTCGCAAGCCCACTCAGAATGCTGACATTCAGTCGCTAAACGGCAGCAAAGCATTACCTAAAGAGCGTGAAGTGCCCAAGCAGCGAATGAAAGCGCTGAACCCAGCGGCACCTGATGCGTCGGATTGGGAGGCGTTTTAGTGTATGACCGCTCTACAAAGCACGGATGCGCAAAGGGAATTTCCATATAGCCGAAGAGATTTTGAACGGGTTAAAAGCCTGCTGTTCAAACAAGCCGGAATTAACTTAGCTGATTCAAAAGATGCGATGGTATACAGCCGCCTTGCCAGGCGGCTGCGTGCACTAGAGATACACAGCTTTAAAGAGTACTTAGCGTATGTAGGAAGCTGTAAAGATGAAATGGAACACTTCATTAATGCGCTCACCACTAACCTCACGGCATTTTTCAGAGAGCCACATCACTTTGACGCACTTGCCAATTACCTGACAAAGCGACCTCAAACCAAGCGTATCTGGTGTGCCGCAAGCAGCACTGGCGAAGAGCCTTATAGTATTGCAATGACAGTGGCGTCGGTGTTTGGCACCTTTACCCCCAATGTACAAATACTTGCCACTGATATCGACAGTAAAGTACTGCAAAAGGCTCGGGAAGGTGTGTATGCCCAAAACAGTATCAGCCAGCTCTCTTACGATTATAAAACGCAATTTTTCTATAGGGGAAAAGGCGCACAAACCGGAAGAGTAAGAGTAGTGGATGAGCTGAGAAAAATGGTGCAGTTCGAACCACTAAATTTGATGTCGCCAAACTGGTGTGTAGATGCGCCAGTGGACGTGATTTTTTGCCGTAACGTCATGATTTATTTCGATCGACCCACGCAGCGCAAAATTTTAGCGCGCATGGTTAAATTGATGTGCAATGACGGGATGTATGTCGCAGGGCACTCTGAGAACTTCACGATGTATCCTGAGCTGGTCGCTCCCATGGGGAAAACCATTTATCGGCCAGTCGTTTAAAAGGAATTTGCAGTATGAGTCAGGACGAAAACCCCATTCGATACTTTGATAACCGCCTTCAAAAAGAAGCCGTTAAACTTTTGCCGGGTCAGTATTATGCCACTGCTTCAGACAAAGCGCTGGTAACCATTCTTGGTTCTTGCGTAGCAGCGTGTATTTTCGATCAAGAAAAGAAGATTGGTGGTATGAATCACTTTATGTTGCCTGACCTCAACTTCACCACCAATCTCGACGCTTGCCTAGCCACAAAGTACGGTGTACACGCCATGAACATGTTAATTGATCAGCTTGTACACCTTGGCGCACGGCGAAATAAGTTGATGGCTAAAGCATTCGGAGGAGGAAAGGTGCTTCCTGGGTTTGTGCAGCAAGACATTGGACGAGTAAACGCTGAATTTGTCTTGGAGTATTTGGATGACGCGAACATACCGTTAATAAGTAGTGATTTAATGTCCACTTATGCTCGCAAAATTTATTACTTTCCTGCCGACGGTAATGTTTATATGAAGCGTATTCGCGAGTTTAACAATGCTACCCTCTACGAGCGCGAATCTACCCACCGGGTTCTACTTTCTGAACAAGCTAAGACGGGTGTAATTTCATTTTCGGAACAGTCACATGCCTATAAAAGTCCTCGTAGTTGATGACTCTGCGTTAATCCGCCAAATTCTTTCAGAAATAGTAACCCGTGATCCAGGTTTAACGCTTGTGGGTGCGGCGCCGGATGCTTATGCGGCGAAGCGAATGGTGCAAGAGTTCAGGCCAGACGTTATTACTCTGGACATTGAAATGCCGAAGGTAGACGGGTTACGTTTTTTAGAAGTAATGATGAAGGCGATGCCGACTCCAGTTGTGATGATATCTACGCTGACTGAAAGAGGTGCCGACGCAACACTGCGTGCGCTCGAACTAGGCGCTGTGGATTTTATGGCAAAGCCAAAGCTCGGCGTAGCGCAAGGTATGGCTGAATACGCGGCGGTTATTGTTGAAAAGATAAAAGCAGCAGCGCATTCGAGGTTAGGCCAACCAACGCAAACACGCTGCACAAAACATGCTTCTATGCGCTACACAGGAACCGAAAAGTTAATTGGTATAGGCGCATCAACTGGGGGGACTGAAGCAATAAAAGACGTTATTATGCATTTTCCCCGCAATGCACCGGCCACCATTATTTCCCAACACATGCCTCCAGGGTTCACAACCACCTACGCCAAGCGGCTCGATAGCCTTTGTGAAATAACCGTGAGAGAAGCGCACGGAGGGGAGCGTTTATTGCCTGGATTTGCGTACTTGGCACCAGGTAATAAACATTTAAAAGTAGAGCGTAGCGGCGCTGACTATCGTTTAACCCTTGATGATGGCCCCAAGGTATCGGGACACAAGCCCTCTGTTGATGTGATGTTTGACTCGCTGGCTGAGCATGCTGGCGCAAACGCGGTGGGTGTGCTGCTTACAGGCATGGGACGGGATGGAGCAAAAGGCCTTAAGAGTATGCACACAAAAGGCTCTGTTACGTTTTGTCAGGATGAAAAAACCTGCGTTGTTTACGGTATGCCTAAAGTGGCTGTAGAAATGAAAGCCGCGAGTTTTATCAAGCCGTTAGAAGATATCTCAGATGCAATTCTAGATACGCTTGAAGCATTGGGCGCGGGCTCGCGCCTTTAATCTTAATGCAATGCCCACAGTGCTGAACTATTGAAGCTTTTTAGTCTAGCGCAATGCTGATGATTGGGTGTCGCAAATGTCACCAAAGTAATAAGTTAACAAAAATATTCAAAAGTATAATTGTTGAAGCTGGAAACTTGACCATAATTTGATTGTGTTTTGTACATCCGTTAACGCGGTAGTAACAATTGAGGTGGGATTGTGGTCGCCATTGCAGCAAATTATCTGGATAACTTTTTCTCTAATAAGAGCAACGCGTTTATTATCGCGTTTCTTATGATGTTGGCGAGTTGGAGTCTGGCTTTCACCTCGATAGCGCTCTTGGGGCTTGCTATCAGCTCTGTTTGCGTTTTATTTTTGCTTTTCGTACTTCTCAAAGTGACAAAGGGTAATCAGGACTCTGCAGCCAATAGCACAAGCACGCCATCACAAGATTTTTCATATTCAAACACAAACTTGTTAGCCAATGACTCTATGGGTGTTGCTGTATCTGAAGCAAGCAGCATATTGACGATCACCTCATCAAACCTGGCCGACATATTCTCAACACAAAATGACGCGGTTGCCACATTAAGCGACTCGTTTATTTCGCTACAAACCCTTCTAGGCCAACAAGAAACTAGCATCAATAATCTGCTGACAGATGATGACGACAGCGACTGTGCCTATGCCGATAAAATGCGGACATTTGCTTCTGATACTGACATCACACTAACGCAATTCATCGCCTCAACAACTGAAATGACCGAGTCTACAAGGGCGTTAGAAACCCAAGTACAAACCATTCAGCAGGCCATGCCTACTGTCATTGAGGCGTTAAGTGGTATTGATGATATTTCTTCTCAGACCAATCTTTTGGCGTTAAACGCTGCCATAGAAGCAGCGCGAGCAGGTGAAGCTGGACGCGGTTTTGCAGTTGTTGCCGATGAGGTCCGTGCGCTATCTACCCGTTCTACACAGTTTAGCGACGTTATAAAAACGCAAATAGAAAACATCAAATCGCTCATCGACAAACTAACGGAAACTGCAGAAGTGGTTGCTTCTCAGGACATTTCTCACGTGGTCAACGCGAAAGACGCCATTAGCGAGCAGCTAAAAGGCATTATCAAAAAAGCCGAAGCCGACATACAGGGCGCAAGTGAGCTTGAAGCTATTCGCCAACAACTTGCAGACTCAACTGCTGCCGCTATTCGCGGCTTACAATTTGGCGATATAAACGGTCAAAACCTTACCTACACTCGCGAGATTATTGATTTCATCGTGTTGCAGCTTTCAGAACTAAGCCCTGAGTCTGCGACAAAAGTGAAAGACAACCTAGCTAACTACCAGATTTCGTTGACGGAAAAAGGGCAAGCAGATCACAACCCTGTTTCGTCAACGTCAATGGACGCAGGTGACGTAGAACTTTTTTAACAGCAAAAATAAATAGTTACACAACGATGTGTGATTAACCCTGACATTTTTATAGGTGATTGAGTTATGAGCAAAAGCATACTGATTGTGGACGACTCTGTGTCCATCCGCCAGATGGTAGAAATGACCCTTAAGTCAGCGAACTACAACGTTACTACTGCACAAGACGGCCAAGATGCGTTGGACAAATGCCAAGGCGCGCGTTTCGACTTCGTGCTTACCGATCAAAACATGCCTCGCATGGACGGATTAACGCTTATCAAATCGCTCAGAGGTTTAGCTAACTTCAAGTCGACGCCAATTGTCATGCTGACCACTGAAGCCGGTGATGACATGAAAGCAAAAGGCAAAGCCGCGGGAGCAACCGGATGGATGGTGAAACCTTTCGACCCCAATAAGCTACTTGATGTGATGAAGCGCGTTCTAGGTTAAGAGAGTCGGTTTGAATAGGGTAAATGGGAGTCAGTCATGACCATTGATGTAAACCAATTTCACGGTGTGTTTTTTGACGAGAGTGATGAGCATCTCCAAGATATGGAGCAGTTGCTCATGACCTTGGATGTGGATGCGCCCGACCCCGAAGAGCTGAACAGTATCTTTAGAGCGGCGCACTCTATCAAAGGCGGCAGTGGGATTTTCGGGTTCGATGCACTAATGAATCTGACTCACGTAATGGAGAATTTGCTCGACAAAGCCCGAAACCAGGAAATTCAGGTTACGGCAGACATCGTCGACATATTTTTGCAAACCCTTGATGTATTGAAAGACACCTTATCGGCATATAAAGAACAAACAGATCTTCCCCAAGAACAAATTGATGCAAGTATAAAAGTCCTTGAAGATACCCTCGCAAGTGCGTCAGGACAAATGCCACAAAACGCAGAAGAAACATGTGATCAAACTGCTCAAGGTGAAGCTAATACAGACAACGAGATTGATGGATTTGGATTCTTTGATGAAGACGAGACTGAATCTCAAGAAACCAATTTAGAAAGTTCTCAAAGTCAAAATATCTCAGATGGCATTGAAGGCTTCGGACTTTTCGAAGATGAAGCAGCATCAGAAGAGACGCAGGCTAAAGGTGAAGCGAATACCAAGGTCGGCGTAGCTGATGAGGGCTTTGGCTTTTTCGAACCCGACACCCTTCCTGTAAAAACAGACGCTACTGAATCTTCTTCGCAACAAGTTACACCAAAACAACCTATTGTGAAGCCCGTTAAAACCAAGCCAAAAGCAGCGACGAAAGAGGCAGCATCAATTCGTGTCGATACCACCAAAATCGATGCGATGGTTAATCTGGTCGGCGAACTGGTGATTACTCAATCCATGCTTTCAAACGTGGGGCAGGAAGTTGAAGGGCAAGTCGGAGAGCGCCTACAGCTTGCTATAGACGAGTTGCAGCGCAATACCCGTGAAATTCAAGAATCAGTCATGTCTATGCGCATGTTGCCGGTAAACATGACGTTTAATCGCTTCCCTCGTGTGGTACGTGATTTGTCTTCTAAGCTAGGCAAAAAAGTGGATTTGGTGATTCAAGGTGGCAACACCGAAATAGATAAGAGCCTAATCGAAAAACTGGTCGACCCGCTTACGCATTTAGTAAGGAACAGTATCGATCACGGTATAGAAAGTCCTGAAAAACGCCTTGAAGCTGGCAAAGCCGAAAACGGCACAGTTATCTTAAGTGCAGAGCAGAAAGGTAGCAGTATCATCATTGGTATTATCGACGATGGAGCCGGTTTAAACAAAGCACGCATTGTAGAGAAAGCCACACAAAACGGCCTCACGGTTACGCCAGATATGCCCGACAGTGAAATTTGGCAGCTTATCTTTCAAGCGGGCTTTTCGACTGCTGCAGAAGTTACTGATGTGTCGGGCAGAGGTGTCGGCATGGATGTGGTTCGCAGAAACATCGAGTCTATTGGCGGGCGCATTGAAATTGAATCATCGCAGGGTGAAGGCTCTGCGTTTTATATCCACTTACCACTCACGCTCGCTATCGTAGACGGCATGTGTGTATCGGTTGGCGATCAAATTTTCGTTATCCCACTACTTAACGTTATCGAATCATTTCAACCCACATTATCTCAAGTGAAAACCCTTGGCAATGACAAAGTACTGTGGATTAGAGACCAGTACTGGCCGCTGGTGTCACTTACTCAACTTATGCAGGTAGACGACGGCATCACTGAGCCAACCAAAGGCATCGTCGTGCTACTAGAAAGCAGTAAGAAGCGCTATGGCGTGCTGGTGGATTCGCTTGTGGGTCAACAACAAGTCGTAATTAAGAGCCTTGAGCAACATTACAAAAAAGTAGCAGGGATCGCAGGTGCAACCATTATGGGGGATGGCAAGGTAGCCATGATTTTGGATGCAGACTCGGTGGCTACTAACTGTACAAATGTTCCAAATGAAGAGGTTTCACTATGAGCGAAGCAGCCTTACAACAAGCCGTTAGCGCATCGAAAGAGAACGAATTCTTAAGTTTTGTCTTGGGTGAGGAGCACTATGCCCTTGATATCACAACCGTGAAGGAAATTCGTGGTTACGAACAGGTTACCAAAATTGCCAATGCGCCAAACTTCATTAAAGGCGTGATAAACCTTCGTGGCGACATTGTACCTATCGTCGACTTACGCATTAAGTTCAACGTAGGTGAAGCCACTTATAACGATTTTACTATCGTCATTATGCTTAACGTTCACGAGCGGATCGTTGGCATTGTGGTAGATGGCGTGTCTGACGTCATTCGCCTTTCCGAAGAAGACATGCTGCCGCCACCAGAGTTCGGTGTGGCGTTCGATAGCAAGTACCTTCACGGACTGGCCGATGTCGATGAGCACATGGTTATTTTAGTCAATATTGAAAGCTTAATTACAAGTAACGAATTGGGTTTAGTTGAAACAAAAGCACAAGTGGTTGAGGGCTGAGAAAATGGGAATTATGACGTGGTTAGAAGACTTCACAAAAGCAACGGACGTTAACCAAGCATTGAGAAATAAACAGGCACTTGATGCTACAACCTGTTGCATCATGATGGCCGATGCAGACAGAAATATTATCTATGCTAACCAGTCTGTAAAGTCGCTGCTCAAAGAAAACGAGAAGAAACTTCAGGCTGTACTCCCCAGTTTTTCTGCTGACAACTTGGAAGGTCAAAACATCGACCAGTTTCATCGCAATCCTTCGCATCAGCGCAATATCCTTGCTGAATTGAAATCGACAATGACCTCTACGATTAGCATTGGCGACTTGAACTTCAAACTCACCCTTACGCCGTTTTTTGACCAAGAGAATAACAATATAGGCACCATGGTTGAATGGGTTGATCAGTCAGAATTACTCATTAAAAGCACAATGCTTAATGTGTTGAATAATGCCCAGGCTGTTATCGAATTTAACGCCGATGGTGTTATCCAAAACGCGAACGACAATTTTCTTAATGCGCTTGGCTACAGCCTCAATGAAATTGTTGGCAACCATCACAAAATGTTTTGTGACGCACAATACATTCGCTCAGAAGAGTACGCCCAATTTTGGCGCGACCTCAAAGAGGGCAAGTCACAAAACGGCGAGTTTTGTCGATTCGACAAAATGGGGAAAGAGATTTGGATCCAAGCCACTTACAACCCGGTTTTCGATGGCGAAGGTAAAGTTATTCGCGTTGTGAAATTCGCCACCGACATCACTGCATCTAAGTTACGCAATGCCTATTTCGAAGGACAAATAGACGCAATAAACAAAGCGCAGGCCGTTATTGAATTTGACCTTGAGGGCAAAATTTTAAACGCCAACGAGAATTTCACAAACACGGTTGGCTACAGCCTAGATGAAATTAAAGGCAAGCATCACAGTATGTTTGTGGAAGATGAGTATAAGCGCAGTGTTGAGTACAGTCAGTTTTGGGAACAGTTGCGCCAAGGCGTGCAGTTCACTGACGAATTTAAGCGCGTGGGCAAAGGTGGGAAAGAAGTTTGGATCCAAGCGTCTTATAACCCTATTTTGGATCAAAACGGTAGACCTCACCGTGTGGTGAAATATGCCATTGATATTACTGGTAGAAAACAGGCCATTAGCGATATCAAAACCGCAATGAATGAATTGGTTCAGGGTAATTTAGATTGCCGCATTGAGCATGAGTTCGAGGGTGAATTTAAAGAGCTTGGCACGTCAATCAACCGCTTTATCGACGATATGCGTCGCATTATCGGTTCTATCAGTGATGTGATGACCCGCTTATCTGGCGGTGATTTAACGGCAGAGCTTGATGAACAGTTCGAGGGTGAATTCCAAGTACTAGGCGATGCTATCAATCAATTCGTTAGTGAAATGTCTGGCACTATCGGTTCAATTTACCAAGCAGTAGAGACAATCAATACGGCCTCGTCTGAAATTGCCACGGGGAATTCAGACCTATCAAGTCGTACCGAACAGAAGGCGTCTAGTCTTGAAGAAACGGCGTCGAGCATGGAAGAGCTTACCGGTACCGTCAAGCTCAACGCTGAAAATGCGGAACAAGCCAATAGCTTAGCGTCTCAGAGTTGTGAAATCGCGTCGCGGGGCGGTGAGCTAATTCGTCAGGTTGTGGACACCATGTCGTCTATCAACGAGTCTGCGCAGGAAATTTCAGACATCATCGGCGTAATCGACGGCATCGCATTCCAAACTAATATTCTGGCATTAAACGCTGCCGTAGAAGCTGCTCGAGCAGGTGAGCAGGGCCGTGGCTTTGCGGTAGTTGCGTCAGAGGTACGAAGCCTGGCTCAGCGTTCTGCCGAAGCAGCAAAAGAAATCAAAGAGCTTATATCAGACTCGGTAAGCAAGATTGATGGCGGTAACAAACTCGTCAATCAGTCAGGCGACACCATGGAAGAAGTGGTGACTTCCATTAAGCGAGTTAACGACATTATGTCGGAAATTGCAGCGGCGAGTTCTGAGCAAGCTTCTGGAATTGAAGAGGTAAGTAAAGCCGTTGTGCAAATGGATGAAATGACGCAACAAAATGCAGCGCTGGTGGAAGAGGCTGCGGCTGCCGCAGAAAGTTTGCAGCAGCAAGCGGGAAGTTTATCTGAACGCGTATCAGCATTTAACATTGGTGATAAAGCGACGGTCAGTGAAGAAAAACCAATAAAGGTTACATCAGTAAACAAGAATAAACACGTTGCACCGGTTACAGCAATTAAAACGCAAAAGAAACTGGCTCCAAAAGTACCAAGCAGTGACGATTGGGAGTCGTTCTAAAAAAGCGAAGGCGAATTCTTGAAAAGGAATTCGCCTTTTTTATTACACGGCATTTAGTTTGACGCTTTTAGAACAGAGCGTCGCAAATCAGGTGGATGGAATAATGGGCGTATTTAATATATTTCATAATGAAGAGTTAGTAGCGGCACAAAGTCTTTCACGCTTTCAAGAGCAAGCGCTAAGCGAAAGTACCGCATGTTTGATGTTGGTCGATGCCGAGGGAACGATCACCTTCGCCAACAAAGCATTTTATGCTTTAGCCAACGAGCACCAAACGCAGTTCGAGCGTGTTTTACCAGGCATTAATTTTCAAGGCCTGACGGGCTCTGCTATGGCAGCGTTTTTCGCAAACAATAGCGACCTGAATTTGCGTTACAAAAGCTGTGATAGCAGCGATACCTTTTTACTGCCTGTGGGCGACTTACTCTTTACCCTTAAGTTATCTACCATCAAAAGTGTTGAAGGCGACAAGCTCGGCACCATGGTGGAATGGCTTAATGATCAGGAGCTGCAATATAAAACCGGTTTATTGGCAGGGTTAGATCGTTGCCAAGCCATTATTTCCTTTACGCCGGAGGGAATAGTAGAAGACGCCAATGAAAACTTTTTGAAGGTTACAGGCTATTCGAAAGAAGACATTGTTGGTAAGCATCATCGCCTTTTTGTATTGCCAGACTACGGCGTGTCTGAAGAATATAAATCACTCTGGGAATCGCTGCGAAACGGTGAGCACAGCAGCGGTGAATATTGCCGCGTAGCGAAAAACGGCGACAAAGTATGGATTCAAGCCTCTTACAACCCTATCTATGACAAGCTCGGAAATATTGTTCGGGTAGTAAAATTTGCTACCGATGTAACGGAGCAAAAACGCAAAAATGCAGACTACGAAGGCCAAATAAATGCCATTGACAAGTCCCTTGCTGTAATTGAGTTCGACCTTGAAGGCGTTATTCAAAACGCCAACGCAAACTTCTGCGCAACAACGGGATATGAGCTGAACGAAATCAAAGGTCAGCATCATAGTATGTTTGTTGAACCCAACTATAAAATGAGCCCTGAGTATGCAGCGTTCTGGCGTGACTTAAAGAAAGGTGAGTTTAAGTCAGGCGAATTCAAACGGGTAAAAAAAGATGGCAGTGAGCTTTGGATCCAAGCGTCTTATAACCCTATTTTTGACGAGTTCGGCCAGCCAATAAAAGTGGTGAAATATGCGTCTGATGTGACTGAACAAAAGCTACAAAACGCGTTTAACACAGGGCAAATAGACGCAATAAGTAAATCACAAGCGGTGATCGAGTTTGATACAAAAGGCAATATTCTCGTCGCCAACGATAACTTTCTGGCAACGGTTGGCTATTCCCTAGATGAAATTGAAGGCAAACACCACCGCATTTTTGTGACTAAACAAGAGCGAGAATCTGAACAGTACCAATCGTTTTGGAAAAAACTGGCAGAAGGCCAATTTTACTCGGGTGAATTTCACAGAATTGCGAAAGACGGCTCAGATATTTGGATTCAAGCGACCTACAATCCTATTTTAGACATGAGTGGGAATGTAGTTAAAGTGGTGAAGTACGCCAGTAATATCACCGAACAGAAAGTTAAAAATGCCTACTTTGAAGGGCAGTTAGCTGCAATAGGAAAGTCTCAGGCCGTCATAGAGTTCAATATGGATGGCATTATTCAGCATGCCAATGAAAACTTTCTAACTACGGTGGGCTACACCTTAGATGAAATCAAAGGTAAGCATCACAGCATGTTCGTCGACCCTGCTCACCGAGCTAGCCCTGAATACGCGGCGTTTTGGGATGCGCTACGCAGCGGCACTTTTTCTTCAGGTGAATATCGTCGATTGGGTAAAAACGGCAAAGAGATATTTATTCAAGCCACGTATAACCCTATTTTAGACCACAACGGTAAGCCTTTCCGTGTAGTTAAGTTTGCTACCGATATTACGGGTAGAACCCAAGCTGTTGATGAAATTAAACACGTAATGACCAAGCTGACAGAGGGCGACTTAACGGTCAACATTGAACATGCTTTAGACGGTGACTTTGCTGTATTGGGCGAGGCCATTAATCAGTTCATCAACGAAATGCGAGGCACCATCACAAGTATTAACGAAGCAGTAGAAACCATTAATGTGGCGTCAGGTGAGATTGCAACGGGCAATGCTGACTTATCAAGCCGCACTGAGCAGCAGGCATCCAGTCTGGAAGAAACTGCATCGAGTATGGAAGAGCTAACGGGAACCGTAAAACTGAACGCAGAAAATGCAGAGCAAGCGAATGGCTTAGCGGCACAGGCGAGTAAAATTGCTTCAGAAGGGGGGCAGGTTATAGGTGAAGTGGTGAAAACCATGACCCAAATCAACGACTCGGCACAAGAGATCTCTGACATTATTGGTGTTATAGACGGCATCGCTTTTCAAACTAATATTCTTGCTTTAAACGCAGCCGTTGAAGCTGCTCGCGCGGGCGAACAGGGGCGAGGCTTTGCGGTAGTTGCTTCAGAGGTAAGAAACTTAGCTCAGCGCTCAGCCGAAGCAGCGAAAGACATCAAAGAACTGATTTCTGACTCTGTAACCAAAATAGCCAGCGGTAACGAGCTGGTTGTGAAATCGGGTGACACCATGGCTGAGGTAGTAACTTCCATTAAGCGCGTAAACGACATTATGTCTGAAATTGCCGCTGCGTCTGCCGAGCAAGCGGCGGGCATTGAAGAGGTGAGCAAAGCGGTCATTCAAATGGATGAAATGACCCAACAAAATGCAGCACTGGTAGAAGAGGCTGCCGCCGCCGCGGACAGTTTGAAGCAGCAGTCGTTGCAACTTAATGAACGGGTATCGGTATTTGAAGTTGGAAAGGGCTTGTCAATGGAGCAAAAGCACATCGCTGCGCTCTCTCACACCGACTTCAAGCAGCCACGCGTAGCCTCAGTGATTAACAACGCGCCTCAAGTACAAGGACTGAAACCCGCACTGCCTGATGAAGCCGAGTGGGAGTCGTTCTAATGACAACGGTTCTTTCATCGCACGAAAGCACTCGGGAGTTCGCCTTTGAAAAGGCGGACTTCCACAAAGTGCAAAACATGCTTTTCAAAAAAGCAGGTATAAAGTTGTCAGACGCTAAAGAAGCGATGGTATACAGCAGATTGGCTCGGCGTATCAGAGCCCTTCAGCTCACAAGCTTTAACGATTATCTAGGCGTAGTTGATAAGTCTGAACCTGAGCTAGAGCAGTTCATCAATGCATTGACGACCAATCTTACGTCGTTTTTTCGCGAGCCACACCACTTCACTGCACTGGCTGAGCACTTAAAACAACATCCAGAAGTAACCACTATCTGGTGTGCTGCCAGCTCAACCGGAGAAGAGCCTTACTCTATTGCCATGGTCGTCGCAGAGGCGTTTGGAAGCTTCAAAACGCCTGTGAAAATCATTGCATCAGACATAGACAGTAAGGTACTGCAAAAAGCCAAAGCGGGTATTTATCCTTTAGCATCGATCGCGAAAATACCCGTCCAAAGACAAAAACAATTCTTCCATAAAGGTAAAGGTGCAAACGAGGGAAAAGTGAAAGTAGTGGATGAGTTAAGACACATGGTGCAGTTCAAAAAACTCAATCTTACCGATGCAAAGTGGGATGTAAAAGGTCCACTCGATATCATTTTTTGTCGAAACGTAATGATTTACTTCGACAAGCCCACGCAACTAAACGTGTTACAAAGAATGGTGGGTATGTTAAAGCCTGCAGGACTTTATATGGCAGGGCATTCTGAAAACTTCAATATGTGTACTAATCTTGTGAGACCGGTAGGTAAAACTATATATCGCCCGGTTCATTAGGAGCACGTGTGGAATCTTGTAATTTCGAAGTACCTATTAGCTATTACGACAAACGTTTTTCTATCGACGCAGTAAAGCTATTACCTGGACAATACTTCGTAACAACACAAGATAAAATGCTGGTGACTGTGTTGGGGTCTTGTGTGGCGGCATGTCTATACGACCCTGAAACGGGCATTGGCGGCATGAATCACTTTATGTTGCCGACAGTAAATAAAACTGCCAGTGAGTTCGAAAAAACACAAGGTATGGCTGCCAAATATGGCGTGCATGCCATGGAAATTCTTATCAACGACTTAGTGAAAGCCGGTGCCAATAAAGCCCGAATAAAAGCAAAAGTGTTTGGTGGTGGAAAAGTGGTGCCGTCCTTCGTGCAGCACGATGTTGGGAAGTTCAACGCAGAATTCGTAACAGACTTTTTAAGCACGGAAGGCATACCGATATTGGCCAGTGACTTATGTGATGTTTACGCGCGCAAGGTTTACTTTTTTCCAAGCAACGGCAATGTCTTTATGAAGCGAATTCACGAGCTTAATAACGCCACTATTATTGAAAGAGAAAGTCAGCATCGGTGGGAACTGTCAAGACGTGCACCTACCGGTAGCGTAGATATCTTCGAGGACTAACAATGACGATAAAAGTTTTGGTGGTAGATGACTCGGCACTGATCCGGCAAATTCTAAGTGAAATTATAAAAAGTGAGCCAGACATGGCATTAGTGGGTGCTGCTCCCGATGCTTTCGTGGCAAAAAAGCTGGTTCTAGAAAAGTCGCCAGATGTTATTACGCTTGATATAGAAATGCCTAAAGTGGACGGATTACGCTTTCTAGAAGTACTGATGAATGCGAGGCCAACGCCCGTAGTCATGATTTCTACGCTAACCGAAAAAGGCGCTGATGCCACGCTGAGGTCCTTGGAGTTAGGAGCTATCGACTTTGTTGCAAAGCCCAAAATAGGTGTGGCGCAAGGCATGGCAGACTATCATCAGTTGATTGTTGAGAAAATACGTACGGCTGCGCGCTCTAAAGTGAAAAAATCAGCGCCTTCGAAAGTGTCTACCGTGAGCAAAGTCAATTATTCGGGTACTGAGAAAATCATTGCAATTGGTGCCTCGACCGGTGGAACAGAAGCCATAAAAGAGGTGTTGCGCACCTTTCCGGCGAACGCTCCTGCCACCGTGATCACACAACACATGCCAGCAGGGTTTACTTCGACTTACGCTAAACGACTAGATGCCGTGTGCCAAATGCAGGTCAAAGAAGCGAAAGGCGGAGAACGTTTACTACCAGGCCAAGCCTACCTTGCACCTGGCGATAAACACATGGAAATTGAAAGAAGCGGGGCTGATTACCGGATTAGATTGACCGATGGCGCGCGCGTATCGGGTCACAAGCCCTCGGTGGACGTGTTATTTAATTCTATCTGTAAAAGTGCTGGTAGCAATGCGTTAGGCGTTTTACTTACGGGCATGGGTAGCGACGGCGCAAGCGGCCTTCACGAAATGTTTAACGCGGGCTGCGAAACATTTTGTCAGGACGAAGCTAGTTGTATAGTTTTTGGTATGCCCAAAGTAGCCATAGAAAAGGGCGCCGCTAAGCGCGTAATAAGCCTAGATGATATGGGCAGAAGTGTTATGCAAACCGTAGAAAAGCTCTCGGCAGGTAGTCGCTTGTAAGTATAGTGAGTAAATACTTACAGAATGCAATTTCTGTCCTAAAACCTGTAAAAGGATTGTTATAACTTTTCTTGTTCCAGAAAAGCTAAGGTGTTTTAATAGCAACGCTTAATAGTGAGTAATGCTGCTGCAGAATGCTGTTGCTGTAGCCGATACTATGGATAGGCTCACTATTTAGTGCGTAAAAATATAAAAATCGATACGTAAGTGGAATGGTAAGGTAAATCATTGTCGACATAATAATATAAAAGACAATGGCTTATGTGCGTTAGCAAGAACAAGGTAGGCAAAGTTTTATTACTGCGTATGTTTTGTAGTACCTAACTAGAATAAAAGGCCTGCTATATTCCTTACAGATTTGAGAGCAAATATATGCTCATTCTTACGGTATGACACTAACCCGGGATTATAACGAGTAGTTGGGGACTCTTATGAAACAGCAAACGCTTATAGCAGTATCAGCTTTAATGTTTTCTTCTTCTGTTTTGGCTAATGGCGGCTTTGAACCGAATAAGAAAGCATGCGTGAACGTCGGAAAAGAAATCACTCGCGTAAGCACTGAAATGGACGCAGCTAAGTCAGGTATTCAGAAGTCATGGCTTAAGCGTCAATTAAGCGCACTAGAAACGAAACGCAATTCTTGCAGCACACAAGGTTTTAAGCCAAACCAGCCCGAGCTAGCAAAAGTTTAATTGTTTTGTATTTCGATTTGAAAAAAGTCTTACTTCGGTAAGACTTTTTTGTTTGCGCCTAACTATTTTTGCCAACACGCTAGATTTATAGCGGTCAGGCACAGCGAGGTCGTTGTGCCCTCACACAGAGCACGTTACGAACTTATCATTTCGATAAGCGCAGTAAGCGAAGCAATGCTGTGATCGGGAGCAAGACCTAACGGGTACATCATTTTCCCCGAGCGTTCTACGAATGCGGTTTGCATACCTGTCGCCTTAGCACCACTTACATCCCAACCATGAGCCGCCACCATCATGGCATCTTCGTTCTTTACGTTAGCCTGCTGACAGGCCCAGTGATAAACCGCAGCATGTGGTTTGTAGGTACGTACACTTTCCACACTTAATACATGGGAAAAATAGGGCTTAATATTGGCAAACTCAAGCTGTGCGTCTAGTCCGGCTTTAGATGAGTTTGAAAGGGCGACCAAGGTTACACCAGCACTTTGAAGCGCCTTTAATGTAGGAACAACATCGTCGTGCGCTGGCAATCGGGTAATATGCTGTTTGATGATATCTTTTGCGGTAGCCTCATCAACAGATATATCCTTACTGTGAGCTACCATGGTAAGCGCTGCGGCTCCAATATCAATGAAATCGTGAAACTGTCCAGACGCAACATCCACTAAACTGTGATGCAATAAGTTAGCAAACCATAAGTCTACCAGTGTCTCATCGCCGTTTAGCACCGACGCTAAGCCTGTTTTTATGGCCTGCATGTCTAGTAGTGTTTCATTAATATCGAAGAAAATAACCTTTGGCGTCACGATTCACCTTCCTATAGTTGATGATAGTAAACGGTACGTTTCGTTTTTAGCTTGTTCGTTGCTTATACCACTGTAAAACAGAATTGGTTTTGCTAAAGCACATTACGACCAATGTCGATGAATTAACGCTGACAGGATATAAGAAGAATCTAACAAGAAAGGGGTGCAAGAAAAGGCAGCAATAGCCTCATAAACCTTGAACGAAATATATTGAGAGAAACGAACAACAAAAAGCCGGCACTAAGGCCGGCTTTATTTTTAGGTGTTGCGCTTTTTGTTCTTAGAAGAACAAATAAGAAACGCTAAGCTTCATGCTACGAGGCATAATGTAGCGGCCGTTTGGTGAATCTGGATTACGCGGGTCACCCTCGGTAATACCTTGTTCGTCGGTCAGGTTATCAACAGAGAACTGAAGACGAAGTGATTCAGTTGGCTCTAGCGTTAGACCCACATCAATCTTCTCGTATCCTTCTAGTACAACTGTGTTTTCGTTGTTACCAAAGCGATCATCAACCGCTGATAATGTACCGTATACCGTGGCATACATATCGCCGATATCGAAGCCGTAGCTTGGTGTTACACGTACTTGCCAACCAGGCTGACGCTGAGATTCATTGCCTTCGTTATTGGCGCTGGCAGTAATTTCAGTTTCCTGAATAGTTCCGTTCACGCTTAACGAGAAGCCTGAATCGTGGCTATAGCGACCGTCAAGTTCTATACCGTAAGCTTCGTTAGTAAGAATTTCAGCCGGTGCGCCCGGACGGCGTACAAACGTATCGCCTTTTACTTCGTTTGCGAATGCAGTCGCAAAGAACTGGATGCTGTCATTCATGAACTTATAGCCAAGCTCGCCTTGAGTAACTTCTTGAATCAAGTCGTTACCGCCAGTGTAGGCACCCCAGTTGTCTCTGAAGTCGTCGAAATAAGGCATTTTATAGCCTCGGTTCATGCGAACGAATACACCGCTGGTGTCATTAAGCGCGTAGTTTGCGCCCACTGTCCACGACGTTTTGGTTTCGTCGTACTCAAGCGCTTTAGTTATTTTGCCATCAAGATCTTCATCTACTGAATAGTTCACTTCGTGATTTTCACGGCGTAGCCCTAAGTCGATGCTCAGGTCTGTGGTTGCGTACCACGTACCCGTTGCATAAAGTGCGAACGTGCTTGCATCACCTACAGAGCTGATGTCGTAGTTCCAATCGCAGCCTTGTGCGTCGGTGTTACATTCGATCCCGTCTAGCAATTCGCCGCCTGGCTGCAACACGTGGTAAGCCGTGTTACCAATGCTCCACCAGTCATTAGCTTTGGTTGAGGCACTGTAAATACCAAATGATGTATCGAAGTCTTCCCAGCTTTTCGACACAGCAAGGTCGTTAGTGAAAGCTTCAATATCTTTAAGTACTACCCAACGGCCGATTTGCTGAATAGGCGTATCACCGTCATACACTGTGCCAGTTACTGCACCAGTGGCTGATTCGCCATTGTCGGCAACATTTGCAACGGTAGTTGCAGAACCATTCGGTACAAGACCAAAAGTATTGGCTTCACCTTTGGTAAGGTTAAAGCGGTCAACTAGCTGCCAGTCGTTGCCTAAGTCAAGCTTAATGCTACCGCCACTTACGTGTCCGTCCCATCCACGACCTTCGCCAAAGTCGAACGACTCAGTGGTATCATTAGGGCCATACGTAATGGTGCCTTGGCGATTCAATGGACCAATTTGCGTATAGTTTGCGTCGATGCCTTCAACGTTTAAAGGTGTAGGTAAGTACCAAGTACCGCGATCGTCAGTTTGACGGGTATAAAGGTTAAGCTCGCCTTTTTCGAAAACTTTAGTGATGTTAACGGTGAACTGGTTACCCTGCTCAGAGTTAAAGCCGGCATCTCGAATACCTTCTGAGCTCTTAATGTAGCCACCTACCATGTAGTACAAGTCGTCATCTAGTGCGCCGCTTGCAACCACGTCAATACGGTTTAGGCCGTAGTCAGAGATGGTGTACTTCGCTGACGCTTCTGTCGACTCGCCACCACGTTTAAGGCGGAAGTTTGTTGTAAGACCTGGTTGACCGTTGCTTACTACTGGGTTTGGACCACCGCGTAAACCTTCAACCATTTCAATTGTATCGTCTATGCGAAACAGCTGAGAGTTCTCAAGGAAAGATAGCGTAGGTGCAGGGTAGATAGGAGAGTTCTCAAGCGCAATCGTTAAGAACGGCGCATCGCCACCACCTGGAAAACCACGCACAAATACGTTCGCGCCTGACTCACCGCCTGAGCTTTCAACCCAAACACCTGGAATGGCCTTAAACAAATCGGCCGTAGACTTAGGTGCCAATTTTTCAATGTCGCTAGCGTCGATGTTGGTTACCGCGAAGCTTGCGTCAATCTTTCTAATCCCTGCGCCGCCTGGCGTACCGCTGACAACAATGATCTCTGCGTTGTCTTTCGCTTGTTGTTTTACGTCTTCTTGTGCCATGGCAGGCTGCGTTAGTGCTACCGCTACTGCACTCGCCAGCATTCCTTTTGTAAACAACGTTTTCATGGTGTGTGCTCCCGAAAATGTTCTATTGCGTTGTTAACTGAATGCGTTAAACAGGTTTAAAAATTGTTATACGCATCACGATTGCGAAACAAAATAGATCTGTTTGCAAACGATTGCAAGAATAAAATGCAATCGTTTGCAAATTTTTTGTTTATTGTTGTTAACATGGTTTTACGCCAAGACGATTCGCGCTATATTGTGAATTCGGCTGTAGAGTCGACGATTTATCCGGTTTAGGTAGCGGTTTTACGCTTATATTTTGTAGTGCTATCACGGGTAACCCGGTATACCGAAAATTATTAGAGAATGGTCACATTGGTTTCTGAAACAAAACTCACCTTAGCGAAGCTGGCTGATATTGCTGGTGTATCAACATCGACAGCATCACGGGCACTGAAAGACAACCCGCTTATTAAGCAGGAAACCCGAAGCAGAATTCAGGCACTAGCTAAAGAGCACAATTTTAGTATTAACGCGGCCGCTAGCCGCTTAAGAACACAGAAAACTCACGTGATAGCGGTGATTTTAAATCTAATCGACAACACCGAACAAAGCACTACAGACCCATTCCTGCTCAAGTTGGTGGGAGAGCTAAATCAGGCGCTAAATGCCAAAGGCTACGAGCTACTGCTGTCTAACTCATTTATGGCATCTGACGATTGGGCGAACTACTTTATTCGCAGCCAACGCGCCGACGGTATTATTGTCATTGGGCAAGGCAAATCTACGGCCAAAATCGACCGAGCAGCACAGTCGGGCATTCCCATTGTAGTGTGGGGCGATGCAAAAACAGACGCGCCATATCCCATTATCGGCGGCGACAACTATCTGGGGGGCTATACGGCAACCCAGCATTTGCTGAGCCACGGCGCCAAACGCATTTTGTTTCTTGGAGACTCTGAACACGCGGAAATGCAGGAACGTCACAAGGGATATTCGCAAGCCCACCGCAATGCGAATGTGCCAATAGACACGCAGTGCACCTGCGCCATCGATATTACGTCGAAAGCAGCATACCAATACATTAACGAGCGTATAAAGGCGAATGGGTTAGATTTCGACGGGATCGTTTGTGTAAGTGATATGGTGGCATTAGGCGCGTTAAAAGCGTTAAAAGAGCGCTATGTAGGTATTCCAAGCGATGTAGGCATTGTGGGTTACGACGATATTTCTTTAGCTGAACTTATGCACCCGTCGTTAACAACGGTGCGTCAGAATACTCAGCAAGCCGCAATAGAGATGGTTACGCAGCTATTAAACCAGTTTGAAAACAAACCTACAGAAAGCCAGGTAGTGGAAACAACCTTAATTGCCCGTCGCTCTACGCAGCACAGCGACTAATATTTCGCTTTTTTATCAGCTTTTTAACGCATAAACGCTATTATTTAACGGTAACAGGGTGTCGATATTAAGCTCTAACGAAAAAATAATAGCGCTTTGCAAACGTTTGCATTTTTATTTTCTTACGACTACACTCCTGCATAATTCAGTTAACAGAGTGTTTACACATGTCCCGATTCATGGTCATTGCAGCCATTGCCATTAGCTACTACGTATTTGCCATACTACTTAACAGTGTGGGGACTGTTATTCTGCAATCGATCAATAGCTTCGACATTAGTAAGCCAGAGGCAAGCACATTAGAAGGCTTTAAAGATCTTTCTATTGCTGTTGTCTCGTTCCTAGTGGCCAGCTTCATTCCTAGAGTTGGTTACAAGCTTTCAATGCTACTTGGGTTAGCATTAGTGGCCGTTGCCTGTGCGCTGACGCCTTCTATCGCAAGTTTCTGGTTCATTAAAGTGTTGTTTGCCTGCATAGGTACTGCATTTGCGCTAGTGAAAGTGTCGGTGTACGCCATTATTGGGCAGCTGTCGTCTACCACTAAAGCGCACTCATCGTTAATGAACACCATTGAAGGTATTTTTATGTTGGGCGTGTTGTCTGGCTACTGGGTGTTTGCTGGGTTTATCGACCCCAATAACGACGCTTCTTTATCTTGGCTGAACGTTTACTACTTACTAGCTGCGCTGGTTGGTTTTACGTTAATCGTTGTGGCATTGGCTCCTATAAAGCCTGTGGAAAAAGCGCAATCAGAAGGCCTTGCAAGCGAGTTCTTCAGCATGCTGAAATTGGCCTATAAGCCTTTAGTGCTGGTGTTTATCTTCTCTATTTTCTTATACGTGTTAATAGAGCAGGGCATAGGTTCGTGGCTGCCAACTTTTAACAAAGAGGTGCTGGGCTTACCTACTCAAGTCAGCATTCAAATAACCAGTATCTTTGCGATAGCGCTGGCCGTTGGGCGCTTAACTGCGGGCGCAGTACTTACGCGAATGAACTGGTATCCCTTCTTAAATATCTGTTTGGCGGGTATGGCTACGGTAATGCTACTAAGCTTACCGCTTGCCGAAAACGTGGCTGACAGCACAATAGCCAGCTGGGCTGATGCACCAATAGCTGCGTTCCTTATTCCATTAATTGGATTGATGATGGCGCCTATTTACCCCGTATTAAACTCGGTAATGCTAAGCGCGCTACCTCAACATCAACATGCACCTATGACAGGGCTAATTGTGGTATTTTCGGCTCTTGGAGGAACCACAGGTTCTATCGTGACTGGGTTTATTTTCGACGCAGTAGGGGGCCAACAAGCATTTTATCTATCGCTTATTCCAATCGGTGCATTAGTGGTAACCCTATTCTTCTTTAAACGAGCGTCTTCTTCTCTATCGCCTAAAGGTGCGCAGTAACTATGAGTTCTTCTTCACACAACTGGCGCGACAGCTTGTCGTTTTTTGCCAGCGACCTGTTTAAACATGTGCAAATGGCACAGCTATTCCCAGACAGCAAAACCTTCGCTGACGCTATTGTTAAAACCGATCTCAACACCGTTTTAGCGGCTTATGAACAAGCGTGTTTAGATGCTGAGAAAAGCGGCGAAGCAGTAGACTTAGCTACGTTTGTTAATACCCATTTCGATATTCCAGAAATGATTAGCGCAACATCGCAAACCAAGTTTGAAAATGTAGCCGATTATATTGAGCATATGTGGCAGGTGCTAACGCGTACCCCCGACACTGAGCAGAAAGACAGCTTAATAGCGCTTACCCGCCCATACATAGTGCCGGGTGGACGCTTTCGCGAAATCTATTACTGGGATACATATTTTACCGCGTTAGGTCTAATTGACGCGGGGCGCACCGACATGGCAATTAACATGTTGGTGAACTTTGTAGATATTTTAAATGAAGTAGGCTGCATTCCTAATGGCAACCGCGCCTATTACTACTCTCGCAGTCAGCCTCCTATTTTGGCGTTGTTTTATAATTTGCTTAAAGACGCACTAAGCGACCAGCAAAAAGAATACGTTATCTGGGGCTTAAAGAAAGAATACCAGTTTTGGATGAATGAAGCGGGCGAGAACGCGTCACAGAAGGGCGTAGCACAACTGCGCACGGTTACCATGCCGTGTGGTGCTACACTTAATCGTTACTTCGACACCGAGCCTACGCCTCGCCCTGAGTCTTATCGAGAAGACATAGAAACAGCAGAGCACATAGGCGCTGACAAAAGTCAGTTTTACCAGCATGTTCGCGCGGCTTGCGAATCGGGTTGGGACTTTAGTTCGCGCTGGCTAGCTAATCCCAATTCACTGGCAAGTATTCGTACAACTGAAATTATTCCCGTAGATTTAAATGCGCTTTTAGTAACGCTTGAACAGACTCTGGCAAGCGTGACTAAAGGTGCCGAGCAAGCGCGCTACAGTGCGGCATCTACAGCGCGAATTAACGCAATAAACACCTATTTGTTTAATGCTGAAAAGGCGGGCTATTTTGACTATCACTTCCCCACACAAACTCAAACCAATGTAGTGTCAGCGGCTATGTGTGTGCCGTTGTTCGTTGGTATTGCAAATGAACAACAGGCAGAGGGAGTGCGCGCTGCGGTAATGAATACCTTGTTAAAAGAAGGTGGCGTGGTAACCACTTCAAACGCGACGTCGCAACAATGGGATGCGCCAAATGGCTGGGCACCGCTTCAACTGTTTGCCGTTGAAGGGCTGCGCAACTATGGGTTTGAAATGCAGGCTCAAACCATCATGCTGCGCTTTTGTAAAACCATTGAGCGTCACTTTGCATCAAGCGGTGTGCTACTTGAAAAGTACAATGTGTGCGAACCGGAAATAAAAGCAGGTGGCGGTGAATACGACGTTCAGCTAGGTTTCGGGTGGACTAATGGCGTGTATACCCGCTTTCAGACATACCTGAACCAGTAAACACGCTTCGGTTAAAACAAAAACGCGCGGTACCGTAACAACGGGCCGCGCGTTTTTGGTTGTGTAGATATTAATTGTTGCCTGAGCGGTTACCCATATCAATCGACATGGCAATATCATCGAGTATGTCGTTTAGTCCCGTAATTTTCTCGTTAGCGATAAATACGCTCATCTGCGACTCAACCACAATATGGTCGGAAGTGGCATCGTTTTCAAAGGTATTGTCTAACGCGCTCTGTACGCGGTCGAAAAACTGTCGTGCACTTCGTTCTTCAATATTGTGCAGACACAAAATAAATTGCTCGGTACCAAATCGTCCTAAAATATCGTTACCGCGGGTAACATTTTGAAGCGTTTGTGCAATTTGTCGTAATACTAAATCACCTTTTGTTGACCCCATTTTCCGCGTTATTTCACGCAGGTTGCTAATGTCGAATATAGCAATGGCAATGGCCCGGCCTTTTTTCGGCGCATCAAGCTTGTTAATGCGGGCTATCGCCGAATTCGCATTAAGCAGCAGAGTAACGGGATCGATGGCTTTGCGCGCAAGGTGTTTTCTACGAAGTACGTAGCCAGTAATACCGCTTACCAGAAGGAAAATAACAATAGCGGTATACAGCGTGTTCTTTCGTTGCTGTTCCGCTTGTTCAATCGCAGATTCCAAATCATAAATGCGGGTATACAAGTTAGCAGCACCAATAATTAAGGCCGAGTCTTGAGTAACTTCACGGCGCTTAGTCACTTCTTTAGAATAGATCTCGTGCGCCTCTTTCGCCTTAGCTAAGTCCTGCAGTGCGATATACATGGACACATTGAAGCTAAGGTAATCCAAATTTGAACGAAAGACCGGCGGTATCGCGTCATCATTTAACGCTTCAATACCTGATATATACTGCTTAATACAGGTGAGATCGTTGTCATGTAAGCAAATCTCAGCTTTGTGCCAGTTAACAAGAAGCTCGCCTAACGAACTCGAGATGTTCGAAGACGCTTTTTCTAAATCGGGAAGGGTGTAGGTAAGTCGGTTGTAGTTTTCTGTTTTTCTATAGTAAATAGACAGTGCATACTGATACAAGAAGTTGGTTAGCGGTGTGTCTATTTCGCTATTGAGTACACCTAGTTCTAGAATGCTTTGGTAGGCGCGCTCAGTTTGACCGCTGCTTAGCAATGACACAATGGCGCTGATAAGAATACTTACCTTATTACTGCCTTCATATACAAGCAAGCCCATTTCATGTGCTTTTAGATATTGCTCTGCTGCTAAGGCATGTTGCTCTAAATCGCCATATAGTAAACCAATTGCGTTGTGAATATGCGCTAACTCACCGGGGCTGCCGTCGTTTGAATAACGCTTAAGCACACCAAACATCTTACCTAATCTTATTTCAGGTGAAGTGGTTTCTGAACAGTAGTTAATTAGGCCTAAAGAAGAGCTGGTAAAAATATCGCTGTGGCGCTCGGGCGATGATAGTTCTTGGGCTTGTTGGTAGTACTTACAGCGTGCAGGGTTTTCTCTGGCGTCATAAGAAAAGCCAATTTGATAAATAGCCGATGCAAACGCATAAGAGCTTTCATCAATATTGCTTTGCATAATGGCTTTAAGCAGCATAGTTTCAGCTTCTTCGTACTTACCACGGCAAATTAAAAACTGCCCTTTGGCTACGGTTAAGGCAAAACGTTGTTGTGATGTAAGCGACTCAAGAGCAAGTGTGTCTTCAAGTTCTGGAAGTAGAGACTGATTAGGGCAATCATACGAAGGCGTGCGTACCTTTTCGATAACGGCATCAATGTTGTCGTTTGCCAACGCGCCAAAAGAAGTTAGCGCAACGCTCAAAAAAGAGAATACTGTTAAAGATAACCTTTGAAACATGAGAAATAACGTTTTTGTTTTTTCTTCATAATATCGATTTGAGCCCAGAACTACTACACGGGGCACCTAAAAGTTACGTATTTTTTGTATCTTAATGCGTCTACTATTCTCTAAAACGTTGGGCTATATAAGCATGTGTTAGGTATTTACCCTACATTGCTAATGGGTAGGCGAACCAAAACTAACCAATATAGCTACTCCAACCAAGGCAACGGCAGACCATACAATAGTTGCTTTAGTCGCCCGTTCACCAAGTACCCATGCAACCCCTAGCGACATTAATGCGCTTGTAGCAATAAGGGTTTGAACCACGGCCGCTTTCGCATAAGCGAATGCAAACATTTGTAGGTAAATAGCGGCAGTAGTGCCAAGTAACGTGGCTAACACAAAAGCAGGCCATACACGTTTTCCACTGTTGCTTTGGTAGTTAATAACGGGCATGTAGCGCGTTTTGGTTATGGCTATAAATGGCACCACAAAGATCATACCGCCAACTAATCGTAAGAACGCAGCGCTGGCAGCGTCAATTTCACCGGCACTTAAAATGTCGCGGCTAACTACGGCACCAACCGCCTGACATAACGCCGCGCCCACACCATACAAATAGCCACTGGTTGCAAACACGTGTGTAGTGCTGCGTTTGCGTACCTTTATAACCATATCTACCGAAAACAGTACTACTGCAACGCCAACCCACTGCTGCCAGGTAATCCATTCGCCAATAAAAGCCATAGCAAAAAGGGCAGTGAATAAAGGCGCAAGGGTTTCGGCGACCAACACCGCTTGGCTATCGCCAATGCTTTGTAAGGCTTTAAAAAAGCAGGTGTCGCCAATGCCTATACCAATAAGCCCGCTAAGCAATAGCCACAAAATAGCATGAGTACTAAGCCCTGTTGGCTGAACCACTACTAAAACCACTGCCAAAATGGCAATAGAAATAAGTCCCTTCCAAAAGTTCATGGTAAGCGGCGAAAATGCGTTACCCGTTCCACGGAATAAACGCGCAGCAATTGCCCAACAAAGCGCTGTACCTAGCGCAGCAAAAACACCCATACATTACCTGTTATAACTTTGCCCAAAAACGCTGGGGCAAATAAGTAGCTTGCCAAAATGAGCGGCTATGCTAATGCAAGGTGTGGGCGGGGTAAACTTAAATCACATCAGTAGTTTTTACCTAAATATATTGAAGCCTTAAGTAAACGTAACTGAAGGCTAAAGGCTTTCGTGGCATTATGTTGGCGATAAGATTAGTGAGTAAGTTAAGCGCTGTACTCAATTAAGTGGGCGTTAACCGAACTTTAAGAACAACAGTGAAGTAAAAGGACGAGAAAAGCGTGAGCGTAGAGCAGATGAATTTAACCGGTATTAAAGGTGTAATATTCGATTTAGACGGCACCTTGGTAGAGTCTAGCCTTAACTTCACGCAAATGCGCGCCGACGTAGGCTGCCCACAAAACGAAGATATACTTACCTTTGTAGATGCCCTTAGCTGCGCCGAAGCCCAAGCGAGTGCACACCGAGCTATATTGCAGCACGAACTAGACGATGCGCAAAATGCTAAGTGGTTACCCATTGGCAAAGCCATGGTGGAAAAGGTGCAGGCACACAAGCTCCCCATGGCAATAGCTACCCGCAACTGCCGACAAGCCACCGCAATTAAGGTAGCCAATAACGGCATTCCCATCGATTACGTGCTAACCCGCGAAGATGCCCCAGCCAAGCCCAACCCAACCGCATTACTGATGGTGGCGAACACATGGCAGCTTCAACCGGAAGACTGCCTGTATGTAGGCGACTTTATTTATGACCAGCAAGCCGCCGAGAATGCTGGGATGAAGTGGTTTTTGGTTTAGGTATTAACTATTTACATCCGGTTTCTTTGGCTTGATAGGCCCAATTGGTAATATAACGTAAAAGTCTATTTCCAACGTTGGTGCATTAGTTCCAGCATATACTTTAGTATACTCTGCCTCGGCAAGCTCTTGCATGTTTGTTTTTTGTTCGATATTCATGTCTTTTCCTTTTTGTTTTTTGATTCTCAAGCTCGAATGAGCACACATAAAGTAATAATTAAACAGGGATGCAAGACATGTTTACTGAGACAGTTTGTCCTTATCGACAGAAAATCCATACTTGTGTCCCAATATTTCTTATTTTTTTCTTAGTTATTCCAAAATTGAGCCATGCTATCGGTATTAACTTAGAGGGGAGGACATCATTTGATGGAATTCCATCAGGTGTAATTCGAGACTTAGAGGTTTCAAACAAAGTAGTTTATGTAGCGGCAGAAAACGGGGTGTTTGAAGTTATTGGACACGAGTCTGAGAAATTAGACTTCAACACTTCTAATCACGCCACAGGGGTTATCTCTGATATTCAACTGAATGGAACGGACCTATGGGTTGTTGAATATGGAGTTGGTGTTTTTAAAGTTAATCTAGAAAATAAAAACTCGCAGCAAGTATTTAGTGATCGTGAATGGTCGAGTTCTATTTGGACTATGGCAATGACATCTAGTCATTTATATTTCTCAGTCATTGACGATGTCATTGCAGTAGATAGAACTACAGGGCAATCGACAAGCCTAAATTCCAAATTAGAATCTTTCAAGTTAAACGGCACTTACTCGCTTTTTGCAAACAATCACAATGCGTATGTAGCATCTAATAAGGGCTATCTTTCAATTGAAGGGGCATTAGATAATCTGCAAGAATTTAAATTGAGTAGCAAGCTACCATTACTATCAAATGCAACGTTTATTAAAGTAATTGATGATGAATTATATATCGGCGGTCCACAAGGGGTGTACATATTAGGAAGTAACGAGCGCTTCGTTCCAACCGAGGGAATTAGTGGCACCTACATCCAAGATGTGGTTAAAGGTGAAGATGGGGTGATCTGGGTTTCCGACGGTCGCCTTTTACTGCTAGAAGATGAAAAACTATCGGCTCCCCCTTTCATGAATCCTATATTGACGTCTGAAGCGATAAGGTCAGTAACCAAAATAGCTATAGACCCCTACAATTCCATCCTTATCGCCTCCTCACAATTAGGCTTAGTTTCATTACCTAAAACAAAGCTAGTGACAAACCTAGTGTCATTTAATGGGAGCGTTGTAAGGGAAAACATTCAAAAGACATCAATAAATGAAAACGGAACTATAGTTCGAACTGAAAAAGGTCTCTTTCAGTTAAACGAGAAGAGTGGGGAGTTAGTCAATACTCATTTGGATAAAGACAAGGCAGAGTTTTGTACCTCTTGGCAGGAAAGAACTTTTATACGTCTCAATGAAATAGACCCTTCTGTTCTCTGCAATAGCGAGTTTTCCCATTATATAGAAGCCGGCAAAAATGCCTTTTATTTCTACTTTGATGATGGACTCGATGCCAATTACTACTATATCGCTAACAACACCATACGTGACACAATTAAAGCCCCTAAAAAAGTGGTCTTCAGCTCTTTGTTGAGTGGTGGAGAAATCGTTGCGATTGATGAATTTGATGACGTTCATTTTCAATTGTCCAAATTCAACTGGCGTACTGTTACCTCTAAAGAAGGTGGCTGGTTCGGGCTTCAATGTTTAATAGAGTTCCAAGAAAACTATTTGGTATGTACATCAGGTGCTGGACTAAAAGAAATCAACAAGAAAAATGGAAAAGTTAGCTCTTCCACGATATTGGGCCTAGAGAAACTAAGGTTCATTAGAGGTGCCATGGTTACCGAAGGGAAAAATCTCTGGGTAGCGTCTAACATGGGCCTGTTTGTTAAGCCCAATATAAGCAACTCAGCTTCTAAAGTGGGTATTCGTTATGGACTCTTCGATACAGACTTTGAGTATAAGAGCCTTGAAGCGCTTGGTGAAAAAGTGCTAGTTAAGGGGGATAAATATAGTTACCTGTTGGATGAAGAAAAGTTAATTGAGAGTCTCAATGCAAATTCAATTGGGGAGATGTCTACTATTCTTAGTTATGTTCAATGGGGAGATGGAGAAGGACGACATATCACATATTTTCCTGAGGACTTTGACTTCAAGTTTAAAAGTAGCTTTAAGGAAGTAACATTCAACTTTATCGTCAGTGATTTCTACAATGAAAGCAGCAGTATTGAATTTAAATTAGATGATGACGCTTGGGTTTCTCACAATAAACCTGTAATGAATTTAACATTAAGTGATATGAACGTTGGTGTGCATACTCTTAGAGTCCGTGTTCCAGCAGATAAAAGTACTACAAATGAACTGACAATTAGTTTTGATATAGATCCACCTATTTGGGCTTCTTATATCGGCTTTACTATATATTTATTTATATTGGCTGGGGTTTTGAGTTTGTGGAGAATAGGGGTTTTAGGCAGGCTATATAACAAATTCAAAACTACTAAACTCTACAACCATCTTACCCGCTATGAAATAACCGATGGGCACTCTAAATTTGAAAAGATGCTTCGCAGCAAAGAGCGTTTCATTAACGAAATCACCCACGAACTTCGCACCCCAATTCAGCTCATCAATGGATCGTTAGAAGGCATATCCAAAACAGCTCATGCAGCGAGCAAAGAACTGATATGTGTTCAGGACAATATGAAAAGGGTCGAACAGTTGATTAATCAAATGAGTCAAGATGTCCCTAAAGCCTTGGCGGCAGCCGACTACTACAGATCCTACTCGTCAGATAACATAAAGTTTATCGTCCTATCGCTAGAGCCATTAGCCAAGCAGAAGCGGCAGAATTTAGAGTTACGTATTAAAGGGAAAAAAGAAATTTCGCTCATTAACGACAGCTTAGAGAAAATCCTGGCAAATCTAATTCAAAATGCAATTAAGTTCACACCAGAACTTGGCACAATAAAAGTAGCCGCTATACAAGATAGTAAAGTGCTTAAAGTTATCGTTAGTGATGACGGAGAAGGAATTGATGAGCACTTTCACAAAAAAGTATTCGAGCGATTCACTAAAGGGAGCAGTGAGCATGAAGGTCATGGTGTTGGCTTAGCAATGGTGAAAACCTTAGTTGAACTGAACCAGGGCGACATTGCGTTAGAGAGTCAAAAAGGCATTGGAACTAAAGTTACCGTAACGTTACCCATTGATGACATTGAGTATGTAAATTCGCATGCTGAAAAATTGTCACCCGCAAATGCCAAATCGAACAAGAAATCACTATTAATAGTTGATGACAGCAGAGAGTTCCGCTCTTATCTATTTGATTTGTTTTCTAGCAAATATCGCTGTTTAGTTGCGCGAAATGGTGTGCAGGCGTTAGACGTTATGCAGCATTACCTTGTCGATCTAGTTATCACAGATCAAATGATGCACGAAATGGACGGGCTGAGTTTAATAAGAGAAATTCGCGGTAATGTAAGCTATGCCAGTATTCCCATATTGATGTTAACTGCGGAAACCGGAACTGAATTAGAAAAATCAGCGCTAGAAGAAAAAGTGGACTACTTTTTGGCAAAACCTGCATCAAAAGAGGAAATTACTCTTAGGGTTGAGCATTTATTGTCGGTCAGAGAGGCAAAAGAGCGCGAGGAAGAGGAAAGCGAAGAGCCTGCATTTAAATTTGGATGCTTGAAAATCCCCGAGTTTGATAACGAAAAGGATATGGCGTTCTTTTTGAACTTTATCGCAGTATTGGAAAAGAACTACCACAATGAATCATTCAATAGAGACCAAGCTGCCTCGCAGTTATTGATAAGTCCTAGAAGTTTGAACCGAAGAATGTCAGAGTTGTTTGAATACAACTTCAGCGAGTTTCTTTCACGCTTCAGAATCGAAAAGTCTATTCCGTTACTGTTAGAGGGAAATAGCATTCTAGATACCTGCCTAGACGTTGGCTTCGGCACCGCAGCTTATTTTTCGACGTCCTTTAAAAAGGTTATGAGCTTACCACCCAAAAAGTTTGTGGAGCAATACAATAAAACAGTAGCGTAAAGGTAGTATCTAAAAGAACTAAATATACCTACGTCTCTCCGCCAAAAAGCCAATCAATAGAAATGATGCCACATAGCCTGCTCCTTGGTACTGCCAGGGCAAGTAGGCTAGGGTGTGTTTTAAAAAAGGTGCGCCGTACAAGGTTAGAGCGCCATAGCCAAAGGCACACAGCACTACAAACAAACTAACGCGAATGGTGAAATGGTAAGGTGCCAGTATGCGTTTTACATGGCCGTTAATCAGGTCGCCGTACACCACTAAAATAGTGGCCATAAGCATAATGCTCATTTCGGTGTAATAGGGGCTTAGGGCGCGAGAAAGGGCACTGAAAAGTTCACTCATAAAATTACTACTATTATGACGTTTTTACTGTGTGCCCATTATAACCACGGTAAGGTCAAAAGCGTTAGCTAACGCCTTTATTAAGTGCGCTTACTGCTTTAAAGCCTTGCTCAATAGTGGCAATGCGGTCGGTGGTTTGATCGCGCTCTACAAATTTATGTTCAATACCGGCTAACTTGCCGTGCGCGAATATCTCTTCAAAGTTAATTGTGCCTGTGCCCACATCAGCAAAACTGCCGTCTTCAGCCAAATCTTTTACATGCCAAAGTTTAAAGCGGCCTGGGTACTGCTTAAAGTAATCAACGGGGTTTTTACCTGCTTTTACCGTCCAGTATAAATCCAGTTCCATGGCAACAAGGTCTGGGTCGGTCTGAGTTATAAGCACGTCTAATGGTGTCTTACCGTCGCGCACTTCAAATTCAAAATCGTGGTTGTGGTAGGCAAGAGTAATACCTTCCTTCTTACAGGCTTCACCAATGGTATTTAGCTTATCGGCAAGGGCTTGGTATGGCGCAATGCCCGTACCACGTTGGGCTTCGCTAAGCCAAGGAACTACCAAGTACTTGTGACCAACGGTTTGTGCGTCATCTAAAATTTGTGACAGGTTGGTATCGAACGCGTCTAACTGAATATGAGCCGAAGGCGCAGTAAGGCCATTGTCATCAAGCAGTTGCTTAATTTCCTTTGCGCTGTGGTCAAAGTAGCCTGCAAATTCCATTTCCGAATAACCAACATCAGCGACCAGTTTAAGCGTAGCCGGCACACTTACTTTCATAATATCTCTAAGCGTGTAAAGCTGCAGACCAACAGCACTTTTGTGCATGCCCTTCATCATAGCTCCTTTATCACTACCATGCCCGTGCGCCAAAACAGCAGGAGCGCTCATAGCCGCCAGTAAACCAGATGAATATTTAATGAACTGTCGTCTTGAAACGCCAGAGCCAATATTACTGGCCGCGTCTAAAATTGCTGTCTTACTTAAGTTTGTTTTACTTAAATTCACTGCTTGCTCCTTTTCTGTAGTGGTACATAGGTGATGACGCATCGCTATCATCAATTAACCCAAAGCTTTGCCCGTGCTCTCTCGCACAATAAGTTCAAACGGCATAATAACTTTGGGGGCCTTGCGAATTTTTCCGTTAAGAAGGTCCACCAGTAGCGTAACCGCCGTTCTACCAAATTCTTCTGCAGGTTGGGCAATAGTGGTTAGCGGTGGGTCGACAAATGCTGAAAACGCAATGTCATCGAAACCTGCCACCGATATGTCATTAGGAACATGTAGGTTGGCTTGCTTGAAGGCTTGCATGGCACCAATAGCCGTTTCGTCGTTCTCACAAAATACGGCGGTGGGTCTACTTTCAAGGTGACTAATGGTTTCCCCTGCGTTGTATCCGGCCTGTAATGTAAAATCCCCCGGGAACAACAAGCTCTCATCAAAGGCAATATTGGCTTGCGCTAATGCGTCTTTATATCCAACCAAGCGTTCTTGGGTAAGCGGGCTTGAATTAGGTCCTTTGATCATGGCTATACGGGTATGGCCTAATGAAATTAAGTGCTCGGTCATTGCTTTGGCTGCAGCACGGTTGTCTAACGACACAACAGGATATTGGCCATCGTCAATCACCTCACAGGCATTCACCATGGGAAGTAGGCCATTGTCGTTGATCATCGTGGCATCAAATGGGTTGTGCGCACGTAACTGTATAAGCCCATCAGCCTGAGAAGTACTTACCATCTTGGCGTAATGGCTTTCTATTTCACTATTACCAAGCGTATTGGCAAGTAAAATGGAATAGCCCAGTTCGGCTGCCGCTTCCTGCATACCGCTAATAACACGGGCAAAAAATACGTTTGCTACCGTAGGCACCAGTACCACTAAATTGTGCGTTTTTCCCGAACGAAACTTAACTGCCATTAAGTTAGGTTTATATCCAACTGCCTGAACAGCGGCCATCACCTTATTGCGCGTTTTAGGAGAAACACGCTCAGGTTGTTGCAATGTTCTTGATACGGTAGCGACCGATACGCCGGCACTATCTGCTACATCTCTAATATTTGCCATTTACGTTATTGTTGTTTGTTAATTCACTCGCGCATTGTAAACCTAACCCAGTAGAGGTGTGGTCTATACGATGGTAGCGAATTCAAAATTTACGTGAAATTAATATGTAACCGTTTTCATTTTAAGCAAAAGAATACGCACTTTCATTAAAACGTCAAAGGTTATTTGTAGGATTTATGTAAATTTGAGCTAGTGTTATGTTCAAATTTGGTGCAGGAATAGGCGGTTAAAGGTAGTAAAGCCCCGGTATTACCTCGCCATTTGTAAACTTTAGATTAATAAAATGCTGTTTTTTGTATTGACCATTAAAATGTAACGGGTTACATTTTGTGGCATTAGTAACACCAATAGTGCGTTTGCACACAGAGGAATTTCAATGCAACCAATTCGAATGGGAATGATCGGAGGCGGGGAAGGCGCGTTTATCGGTGCCGTGCATCGTCATGCCGCAGGGTTAGATGGGAACTACCAGTTGGTGTGTGGCGCATTTAGCCGCAACGAAGAAAATAATACGCGTACTGCTTCTGCATTGAACTTATCAACATCGCGTACATACGATAGCTGGCAGTCAATGTTAGAAGAAGAAGCCAAATTACCTGAGCAGCAGCGCATGCAGGTTGTGGTTATCGTAACGCCTAATCATCTTCACGTACCTATTTCACTTGCCGCAATAAAGGCGGGCTTTCATGTCTTCTGTGAAAAACCAGCAGGCGTTAGCTTTGCAGAAGTAAAAGAGCTTCAAGATGTTATTCACGCCAGTGAATCGCTTTACGGCTTGGCTCATACCTACCTTGGTTATCCTATGGTTTGGCAAGCACGTCATCTCGTTGAAAGCGGTAAGCTGGGCAAAATTCGAAAAGTGTATGTTGAGTATCCGCAAGGCTGGTTGTCTGGCGAAGAAGAAACGCACAATAAGCAAGCGCAGTGGCGTACCGATCCAGCAATTTCTGGCGCAACGGGCGCAATGGGCGACATCGGCACTCATGCGTTTGGACTTGTTGAGTTTGTATTAAACGACAGTGTTACCTCGTTATGTGGCGAGTTAAACACCCATGTTGAAGGGCGTCGTTTAGATGACGACGGCGCCGCGCTTATTAAAACTAAGAAGGGTGCGTCGGGCGTGTTGATTGCTTCGCAGGTATGTGCTGGTGAAGAAAACGCGTTGAAGATCCGCGTCTACGGTGACAAGGGCGGTTTAGAGTGGCGTCAAATGGAGCCAAACTCCGTTATCTATCGCCCTGTTGATGCCCCTTATCAAGTGTTTAGAGCCGGCCAAGGTCAAGTTGGGTTATGTGATGCTGCATCTGCACGTTGTCGTGTTCCAGCTGGCCACCCAGAGGGCTACTTAGAAGCAATGGCAAACTTGTATACCGATTTTGCAAAAGCGGTACGCGCGAATCAAAAAGGCAAAGCTGACGGCGTTCCAGGAATAAATTCAGGCATACGCGGAATGGTATTTATAGATGCCATGCTTGCCAGTACTGACAGCGACACTAAATGGGAGTCGGTCAGTCAGGAAGGAACGCAGTAATGCAATTAAAACATACAATGAAAAAGGTGAGCGCTTATGGCTACTAATCAACAACCTATAAAAGGGCCGGCTATCTTCCTTGCTCAGTTCATGGGAAAAGAAGCGCCGTTCGATACGCTCGAAAATATGGCGAAGTGGGCAGCGTCGCTTGGTTACAAGGGAATACAGGTACCTACTGACCCTAGTCTGTTTGATTTAGAAAAAGCAGCCGAGAGCCAAGAGTACTGCGACAACATCGCTAAAATTTGTAAAGACGCAGGCGTAGAAATCACTGAGCTTTCGACGCACTTACAAGGTCAACTAGTGGCGGTTCACCCCGCTTACGACGAGTTATTTGATAACTTTGCGCCGGCACACTTACACGGCAAGCCACAAGAGCGAACCGAATGGGCAGTTAATCAGCTCAAATGTGCGGCTATTGCCAGTAAGCGCTTGGGATTGAAAGCTCACGCTACCTTTTCTGGTGCATTAATGTGGCACTTGGTTTACCCGTGGCCTCAGCGTCCTGCTGGCTTGGTTGAGCAAGGCTTTGCTGAATTAGCCAAGCGTTGGAAACCCATTCTCGATGCATTCGACGATGCGGGTGTTGACGTATGCTACGAAATTCACCCTGGGGAAGACCTGCACGATGGCGCTTCGTTCGAACAGTTTTTAAAAGCTGTAGATAACCACCCACGAGCAAATATTCTTTTCGATCCAAGTCACTTTGTTTTACAGCAGCTTGACTACCTTGACTTTATTGACCGCTACCACAGCCGGATCAAAATGTTTCACGTCAAAGATGCCGAGTTCAATCCGAACGGTAGAAACGGTGTGTACGGCGGCTATCAAGACTGGCAAGACCGCGCGGGACGTTTTCGTTCCCTTGGCGACGGCCAAGTCGACTTCAAAGGTATTTTCAGCAAGCTCACCCAGTATGGCTTCACAGGTTGGGCAGTACTAGAGTGGGAATGCTGCTTAAAAGATAGTGCGCAAGGCGCGGCAGAAGGCGCACCGTTTATCGCTTCACACATTATCGAGCCAAGCAAATATGCGTTTGACGACTTTGCTGGTGGAGACGTTAGCGAAGCGAAGAATAATCGTATTTTAGGCCTTGAGCGCTAAGCGCCATCAATAGGATAACAATAACTATGATAACCCTACGCCTTAGTTTGATGATGTTCCTTCAGTTCTTCATTTGGGGAGGCTGGTTTGTAACATTAGGCACGTATTTATCGAATACCTTGTCTGCCAATGGTGGGCAAATTGGCATGGCCTTCTCAACCCAAAGTTGGGGCGCCATCATTGCCCCCTTTATTGTGGGCCTTATTGCTGACCGGTTCTTTAATGCAGAAAAGATCCTCGGCTTACTACATATTGTCGGCGCCGTGCTTATGTACTGTATGTACCAAGCGAATGATTTTGCCAGCTTTTACCCTTATGTGTTGGCATACATGATTGCATACATGCCTACGCTTGCATTGGTTAACTCAGTGTCATTCGGACAAATGGTCGACCCGTCAAAAGAGTTCGGAAAAGTTCGTGTGTGGGGCACTATCGGCTGGATTGTGGCAGGCCTTATGATTAGCTATGTCTTCTCATGGGATTCTGCACAGTCTATTGCCGATGGTATGCTCAAAAACACGTTCTTATTGTGCAGCGTTGCCTCGCTAATGTTGGGCGTATTCAGTTTTACACTGCCAAACACGCCACCTCAATCTAGCGGTAAAGCGGTAACTATTCGCGACATTCTTGGCTTGGACGCGTTGGCACTGTTAAAAGACAAAAACTTCTTTGTATTCTTTCTTTCATCTGTACTTATTTGTATTCCGCTGGCGTTTTACTATCAGAATGCAAACCCTTTCCTTACTGAAATAGGTGTTGAAAATGCAACGGGCAAAATGACACTAGGTCAAGTTTCCGAAGTGTTGTTCATGTTGGCTCTGCCAGTATTTTTGAACCGTTTCGGTATTAAAGCCACGTTGGTGATAGGTATGGCGGCGTGGGTTGTTCGTTATGCACTGTTCGCATTCGGGAACGCTGACGAAGGCTTGTTCATGCTTATTGTTGGTATTGCACTGCACGGTATTTGTTACGACTTCTTCTTTGTATCAGGGCAAATCTATACCAATGCAAAGGCGGGAGAAAACGTAAAAAGTGCAGCGCAGGGGCTAATTACCTTAGCGACTTATGGGGTAGGTATGCTGGTGGGCTTTGCAGTGGCAGGCGCAATTACCGACACCTACACGATGGAAACCGGTGCGCATAGTTGGCAGCAGGTCTGGTTATTCCCAGCAGGGTTTGCCGCGGTTGTGTTAGTGCTATTCGCCATTCTGTTCAGAAAGGAAAAGGTGAACGCAGATGCATAATATTACCCGCAGAAAATTACTTCAAAGTATGGCTATGACAGGGGCAGGCATTGCCGGAACAGGGTTAGCAGCAGCTGGTTTAGCCACTGCGATGCCTGCTGTAGCGAGTACAAACGGCACGAAAGGTAGCAACACCATGAATACGCCGCTTAAAGGAAATGTAAATCATTCGGTAAGCCGATGGACTTACGGCGATTTAAGCATTGAAGAGTTGTGCCAGACCGTTAAGCAATTAGGATTTGGAGCCATTGACTTGGTAGGCCCTGAAGATTGGCCTGTGCTAAAGCAATACGGCATCGACTCTTCTATGTGTAACGGCGCCGAGATAAGTCTTGAAGACGGCTTCATTCACAGTGAGCTCCACGACGAACTAGAAGCGCGTTATATAAAGCACATCGATTTGGTCGCTGATGCAGGTTATACAAACCTTATCTGCTTTAGCGGCAATGCCCGAGGCATGTCACGAGAAGATGGACTGGAAAATGCGGTTAAAGGGTTAAAACGCATTTTACCTCATGCTGAAAAACGCAACGTAGTGATTTTCATGGAGCTGTTTAACAGCAAAGTCGACCACCCTGATTACATGGCCGACAATTCTGCATGGGCGATAGAACTTTGCAAACGCCTAGGTTCTAAGCACTTCTCACTGCTTTACGATATCTACCACATGCAAATTAATGAGGGAGATATCATCCGAACTATTCGAGATAACTATCAGTACTTTGGCCATTACCATACGGCCGGCGTACCTGGGCGTCACGAAATAGATGCTTCACAAGAACTCAATTACGAAGCAATTGCTAAAGCCATTGTCGAGACCGGATTTAAAGGCTACTTAGCACAAGAGTTTATACCCACACCGAAAACCAAAGCCAACAGAATAGCGTCGCTACAACAAGCGATCCATATCTGTGATGTGTAACGTGCGAACAGGCACAGCGACGAATTAAGTTTTAAGGACGTGTTATGGCGAGTAACGAATATGATGCAATAGTTATTGGATCTGGTATCAGTGGCGGTTGGGCTGCTAAGGAGCTAACTGAGAAGGGCCTAAAAGTGCTCATGTTAGAACGTGGCCAAAATATCGAGCACATTAAAGATTATAAAAATGCGCACAAAGAAGATTGGGATTTTCCTCACCGAGACTTGCCTACTCAAGCAATGAAAGTGGATTATCCCGTGCTTAAGCGCGACTACCCGCTAAATGAAAAAACGTACGGTATGTGGGCAAATGAAAAAGAAAATCCTTATACCGAAGACAAGCGCTTCGACTGGTACAGAGGTTACCACGTAGGTGGACGCTCACTGTTGTGGGGACGCCAAAGCTACCGTTTGAACAAAGAAGATTTCGAAGCCAATGCTAAAGAAGGCATTGCTGTCGACTGGCCTATTCGCTACGACGATTTGGCGCCATGGTATGACTACGTAGAAAAATTCGCGGGTATCAGTGGTAATCGCGATGGCTTAGATGTATTGCCTGATGGTGTATACCAGCCACCAATGCCAATGAATATTGTAGAGGAAAGTGTCGCGGCGCGGGTGAAAAAGGCCTATGAAGGCGCGCGGCACATGGTGCATGGCCGCACTTCAAACATGACACAAAGCAAGCCCGAAGAAGGGCGTGTTCATTGCCAATACCGCAATAAGTGCTGGTTGGGTTGTCCTTTCGGTGGCTATTTCAGTACACAAGCATCTACGCTTCCAGCTGCGGTTAAAACAGGTAACTTAACCCTTCGACCTTTCTCGATAGTAAAAGAGATCTTGTTCGACAAAGACAAGAAGCGCGCGACTGGCGTTGAAATTATCGATGCAGAAACCAACGAGACCTATATATTTAAAAGCAAGATCATCTTTGTAAATGCGTCAGCACTTAACTCGGCGTGGGTACTGATGAACTCTGCCACAGACGTATGGGACGGTGGTTTAGGAAGCAGCAGCGGCGAGTTGGGTCACAACGTTATGGATCACCACTTTAGAGTCGGTGCTTCAGCTGAAGTTGAAGGTTTTGACGACAAATATACCTACGGTCGCAGACCGAGTGGCTTCTATGTGCCAAGGTTTAGAAACTGGGGAAGTGATAAACGAGACTACCTGCGTGGATTTGGTTATCAAGGCGGCGCAAGCCGTTCAGGTTGGCGCAAAGACATAGCTGAGCTTGGTATAGGTGCTGGACTTAAAGATGCGATAACCGAGCCTGGTCCATGGACAATAGGCATGACAGCGTTCGGTGAAATTCTTCCGTATCACGAGAACAAAGTGTACTTGAACAAAAAAGTCACCGACAAATGGGGCTTACCAGTACTCGCAATGGATGTCGAGATTAAAGAAAACGAGCTTAAGATGCGCAAGGACATGCAGCAAGACGCGATTGAGATGTTTGAAGCAGCAGGTCTTAAAAATGTTCAAGGCTGGGATGCTGACTACGCACCTGGCATGGGCATTCATGAAATGGGCACGGCGCGTATGGGAAGAGACCCAAAAAGCTCTGTGCTTAATGCGCATAACCAAGTGTGGGATGCACCGAACGTATTTGTGACCGATGGTGCGGCAATGACATCGGCCAGCTGTGTTAACCCTTCACTGACCTACATGGCATTAACGGCAAGAGCCGCAGACTTTGCCGTAGAAGAGTTAAAGCGAGGAAATCTATAATGGAACGCCGAGAACTACTTAAACTCATCGCTACTGCTACAGGCACAGCATTGTTCGCAGGTAATGTACTTGCCTACACAGATGTGCCCGCTGTACCGCTTAGCGACACATTGTTTAATGAAAAAGATGTGGCCTTGCTGAATGAAATGGGTGAAGTGATCATTCCTCAAACTGACACGCCTGGAGCAAAAGCGGCTAACGTTGGTGCCACAATGGCTGTGCTGGTAACCGATTGCTACACACCTTTGCTTCAGAAGACCTTTCTTGATGGCATTAAGAAAATATCTTCGTTAAGTCAAAGTCGTTTCAACAAACAATTTGTTCAGCTTACCAAGCAAGAACGAGAGGCTTTATTTAACGACCTGGATGTAGAAGCGAAAGCGGCGAACCTTGCTAACGGTGTTTATCAAGGCGTTGAAACAGGAAAGCCAAGTCAGTGGGAGCCAGGTACCGATGAGCCAACCCCTCACTACTTTACGCTATTAAAACAGCTAACACTTTATTGCTTTTTCACGTCTCAAGTTGGCGCGACTAAAGTGCTTCGTTATGTGGCTATTCCTGGACGCTACGACGGTGCATTCCCTTACAAGAAGGGCGACAAAGCGTGGGCCACCTGAGCCTGCGCTATCGAGCTGCCAAACACAACACAGTTATATAACGGATAAAACAAGGTACTGACACTATGAATAAAACATTCGTCGCTTCAACAGTGGCTTTACTCATGCCACTTTGTGCATGTGCTACAGCAGATGCACAAACTGAAAAAAGCGAATCGCGTTTAACCCGCGAACAGCAGGCTGCTAAAACGGAAGTATGGGAGCCTGTTCCTGAAGTGGTTTCTTTTGATAAGGCGGGCGTGCCCTCTGATGCCATTTCTTTAATTGGTGATGACCTGTCTAACTGGACTTCAGTAAAGGAAGGTGAGGCTAAGTGGACGCTAGAAAACGGTGTACTAACTGTGAAGCCGGGAACAGGCGATATCAAAACGAAAGCAGAGTTTTGTGATGTACAGTTGCACGTAGAGTGGAAAGCGCCGCAGCCAGAAGCGGGAATGGAAGGACAGCAGCGCAATAACAGCGGTATCTTCCTGCAGCAGCGATATGAAATTCAAGTCTTGGATTCATATCAGAATAAGACCTATCCCAATGGTCAAGCGGCAAGTGTTTATAAACAAACCATTCCTTTAGTTAACGCTATGAAGGCGCCTGGCGAATGGCAAACTTACGACATCATATATAAAGCACCAACCTTTAACGGTGAAGAACTAGCAACGAAAGGCTATGTTACGGTAATACATAACGGCGTAGTGGTTCAGAACCATACTGAAATTAAAGGTACAACAGAATGGATCGGTGCGCCTAAGTACAAAGCTCACGGATGCGCACCGCTTCAATTACAAGATCACGGCAACTTAGTAAGTTTTAAGAATATGTGGGTAAGACCACTTTAAAAAGCTAGCCGATAGATATCTTCAATCTCTTCAATACTCAATTGCTTGGGATTATTGCGAAGAAGGCGAGTTACTTTACTCGCCTCTTCTGCTAATTCACCTACACAAGAAGGCGGAATATTGAAGTGGGTGAGCGAAGCGGGAATATCTACATCGCGACACAGTTTTTCTATAGCAACTAATAATAGTTTAATTGCTTCCTCTTTTGAGTGGTGGCGCTCACATACCTTTAAAAGCTTAGCCACACAATAAAGTTTGTCTTGGCAGAACGGCGCATTTACTTTCAACACATGAGGTAACATTACCGCGTTACTCATGCCATGTGACAGATGAAACCGTCCCCCCAGTGGATAAGCCAATGCATGTACTGCCCCTACGCCTGCGTTTCCAAACGCAAGACCCGCCATTAAACTGCCGGTGGCCATATCTTCACGTGCAGATAAGTTCTCACCATTGTTATAAGCGTGAAGTAATGAATTGAAGATAAGCTTGAGTGCATTCTCTGCCAGAGCGTCGGTTATCGGACTAGCATTTACACTTATATAAGCTTCAAGCGCGTGAACGAATGCGTCTACACCGCTCGCTGCTGTAATGGACTGGGGGCATGTTTTTGTCATTTCAGGTGCAACGATCGCAACATCGGGTAGCAAGCAGTGGCTAACAATTCCTTTTTTCATCTGTGCTATCGGATCTGACAAGATAGCAATATTGGTAACTTCTGAACCTGTACCGGCAGTAGTGGGGATAACAATAAGAGGCAAACGCCGTTTTGAAAGCGTATTTTCACCGAAGAGTTCACTGAGGGGGCCAGTATGATCGTATGCAGCTGCAAGTACTTTTGCACTATCAATAGCGCTACCTCCACCAAGAGCAATAATTCCGTCTACTTGCTTCTCACGAAGTATCGCTAACTTATCTTCTATGATATTCACTTCAGGCTCTGGTGGAATGTCATCAATAATAAGTAAGGGTGAAGAGGGTAATAGTGTGAGTAGTTGATCAAGAAGACCAGATGAAGAAACGCCTTTGTCAGTAACGATGGCACATTCCTTTATAGATAATCTCGACATTTCATCGGGGAGAGCTTTTATAGCGCCAAGACCCGTTACGAGTTTTCCTGCGGTTTTGAATTCTGAAACCTTCATGCAAACCCCTCAATAATCCACGTACACGTTCAAATATCGTCTTACTAATTTATAGTACACAGCGTGACTTACCAATTAACTAACCTTATAGATCGTGAAAAGCGCGGTGAATTAGTGGTTTTTATGAACGTATTGCACATTGTTTATGCAAACGATCGAAAAATAAGGATTTTTTTAAAATACTTGTTGACGTGAGCGCTCATTTCCCTAAAATGCGCATCCGCTTCGGGGGAAAAGCAAAACAGCAAGCCTCCTGAAGTAAGTCTCTACTACCTTTATAGGCCAGTAAAGACGGGAGTTTAG
>NZ_JAFLMX010000197.1:0-2872 GCF_017849675.1 Alteromonas sp. AO-Serp | reverse complement strand
TCATAGCGCACTGCCGAGTCACCGCTTCAGCGCAAAGTAATTTTTAGGCGAGTACTCGTCTATCAGGTTAATCCTTTATTTAAAGCCATTCTTTTCGTTTATTATTCTTTTTTACTCTATCGCACACTTAGAAATAGTATTCTACGAATCAAATATTTATACCATATATGGACCCTCTCCGATTGCAAGACACCGTGTTGATTTAATAACGTGATTCATTGCTGCCATATATTCGGCTTTTTCGTGAAGTCAATTGACTTCTAGCCTTGATGGTTGTTCGCATCTTGTTGTCTCATCAATCCGGCGGCCTCGAAGGCCCTTGGTATAAACTGATTTGAACAAGATGGTTATGAACCGTTAATCATCAGTACGTTGTCTTTTTGCAATATGTTGATAGGCTTCCTGTTTTAGTTTATTTACTTATCTTTGGTTTGGGTTTCATCGGCTAAGCCGCTGCTTTATTTATCAGTCCTGGCTGGTAGTCCTGTTGATAGTGCAGCATAGCCCAGGCCATTCTTACCATTTTATTAGCCAGTGCGACGCACGCTTTGTTAAAGCTCATGCGTGCTAAACAAGCCCGACACCACTCGCTCACCTTATCGGTTTTATCACCAATATGGCGCAAGGCGGCCCTGGCTCCGTTAATTATCTGGGTCCGTAAATACGTGTTCCCTCGCTTGCTAATACCCAACAATCTCGGGTTATCTCCCGTTGTATGTTGTTTGGGCACTACACCTAACCAAGCGGCTAAATGTCGGCCGCTATTAAAAGCCTGACCTTGTCCAATGCCTGCATATAAGGCGGTAGCAATCAAAGGCCCAATTCCTGTCATGCTCATTAAACGCTCGCATACAGGCTGGCTTTGTGAGAACGCTTTCAACTCCTTATCCATTTCTTTTATGTGCTCTCGCAGTTCCCGCAAATCATTGAGTAAGCCTTGAAACTGTCGGCGAGCTAACATACTCAATCCATTGTCAGCTTCTTCCAGGGTAAACGGCAGCTCTTTCACCAAAGTCGCTACACCCCGTACATACACAATACCGTATTCGCTCAATAAGCCTCTTATCTGATTACTCAACGCCGTTTGCTGCGCTATCATACGCTCTCTAATCCGATGCATAAGCTGGATGTCTTGTTGGTCCTGAGACTTAAACGGCACAAATCGCATCCCTTCGCGTTGTGATGCCTCGGCTATCGCCTCTGCATCATTGTAATCGTGTTTATTGCCTTTTCGGTATGCTACAACGTATTGCGGTGCTATTGCTTTGACTTCATGCCCGGCTTTCGTCAATTCCCTACACCAGTAATGGCAACTTCCACAGGCTTCCATCACTACAATGCATGGCTCCAGTTGACTAAAATAGGACAACATCTGGTGACGCCTTAATTTCTTCTTTCTGAGCACTCTGCCTGACTGATTCATAAAAACTAAATGAAAAACAGACTTGGCGATATCGAGACCTATTGTTACCTTACTCATGTGACCTTCTCCTTCTTGATAGTGATTTGAACAACCCTATCTTGGCTTATTTGAAGCCTTTATGGGAGGAGAGGGTCCATACCATTAATTCAGCCTGCCAAATTCCCTCCAATTTGTACTAGCGCGATTATGTGCAACGTTATTCAAACCAGTAAAGAGAAGCATACCTGGTAAGGCCCACCAACATTCAGTGGCGGGGTAAGGAAAGTTAAGGCTGGTACTAGACGAATCGGTTATCCCTATTTGTTAGAGGTTCAAGGTGCCACCGCTATAGAAAATAACGAGTAAAAGCGTGAAAGAGAATTACAGTCAGTTGTTATGTGAAATAGGAAAACGATTTGCATTTATTGAAGCCATTTCTGTTGAACAAATTAATTTATGCAAGGAATTACGTCACAAAATTTATTGTGAAGAATTTAAATGGGAACCTGAAACTACTTCTGGATTAGAAATAAACAGCCACGATGAACTTGCAAAGTACTATCTAATGTTCGATAGAACAGAGGGTGAATTTATAGGAACGTTCAGAATTATCTTGGGTGCTGATTTGCCAATTGGTAAGCTCTTAGGGGAAGACCATATACTCCACCCGGCTCGAATAAATAACTACAGCAGCAACGGTGAAGTAAGCCGCTTTTCGTTACTTCGAAAATACAGAAACACCGGTATTACCCCCGCGTTAATTCTATTTGCTGGCTACACAGTCTCTTCAATGGGGTTGCATGGTGCATACATGGTGATGGAAAAAAGGCTTGCTAAGTTCATTACTTCAATAGGAGTTTCAGCGAGGAGATTAACTGAAGATATGCAGCTAAACGGCGTCCGTGCAGTGTATTACATCAGCTCGGCTGATGCTCTTACACCGATTGCAAAAGATGTGGGTTGGAACAATGAAGCTTTGAATAAGACATTTGAAGCATTCCACCTTAAGCGCGACATTACCGCCTAGTATAAATAAACAACGAATGGGGTTAAGGTCAATAAAGCCTATACCCCTCAGAGGTAGACCATGCGATATTCCATTTTAATTATGTTTGTAACACTACTTAAGATTGACGCTAGCAATGCTGAGACCTGGAGAGGGTTAGAGGTTGCACCCGAGAACCGGTGCTCCCCCTTCGATAGGAAAAGCCAATACCCTTATCCCCAGTCTGTAGAAGATGAGATTGTCCGCTCAATGGGGGGGAAGGTATACGGCCCCTATACTGGAAGATACTTCAAGACAGATAGCGAAACAGATATCGAACATATTGTCAGTGTTTCTGAAGGGCATGATTCGGGCCTTTGTAAGGCTACACCAGAAGTGAGGATTGCTTTTGCTACAGACCCTCTAAATCTAACTCTAGCAGCCCCTAACGTGAATCGATGTGGTGCTGGTGGTAAATGTGGCTA
>NZ_JAFLMX010000308.1:0-2739 GCF_017849675.1 Alteromonas sp. AO-Serp | reverse complement strand
CACACCACCGTTGGTGATTGTGAAATTACCACCTTGTAGTTCAGCCAATGACAGCTTACCGTCACGGCCTTTAAGTGCTAGTTCCTTAATTCCTTTTTCAACACCTGCCATGCCTAGTGTGTCAGTATCTTTAAGTACTGGTGTTACAAGGCCACGTGGTGTAGAAACAGCAATCGATACATCGAAGTAGTTGTGATAAACAATGTCATCACCGTCGATAGACGCGTTAACTTCAGGGAAACGCTTAAGGGCTTCGGTTACCGCTTTCACGTAGAAAGACATGAAACCAAGGCGAATACCGTGACGCTTCTCGAAGCTGTCTTGATACTGCTTACGAAGGTCCATGATTGGCTTCATGTTTACTTCGTTAAACGTTGTTAGCATTGCTGTAGAGTTCTTCGCTTCAAGAAGACGGTTAGCAATTGTCTTGCGAAGACGCGTCATAGGAACACGCTTCTCGGTACGATTACCCGTTGGTAAGTCAGCTGAAACAGATTCAGACGCAGCAGGCGCTGCCTTCGCTGAGCTGTCGCCGCCTTTAAGGTACTTCTCTACGTCTTCTTTAGTGATACGGCCATTTTTGCCAGTGCCTTTCACTTTAGCTGCGTCAACACCTTTTTCTGCAAGTAAACGACGAACAGAAGGACTAAGCGCATCGCTGCTCTCGTCACTGTCATCGCTTTCGCTTGACGCTGCTGGAGCAGAAGCGCCGCTTGCTGCACCTTCTACAAATTTAGCAATCACTTCTTCAGCTGTTACTGTGGCGCCCTCTTCTGCGATAATTTCAGCAAGAGAACCGTCTGCAGGAGCAACAACTTCTAGTACTACTTTATCAGTTTCGATATCAACCAAGTTTTGGTCGCGAGAAACTGCTTCACCTACAGCTACGTGCCACGTTGCGATTGTCGCGTCAGCTACAGATTCAGGAAGTACTGGTACTTTAACATCAGATGTTTTTCCAGAAGCCGCTGGAGCCGCATCTGATTTAGAATCGTCTTTCGCTTTGCTTTCTGTTTTAGCTTCAGCTGGTGCAGCAGCACCACCCTTTTCTAGTTTAGCAATAACTTGCTCGCCTAAAACAGTTGCACCCTCTTCGTTTAGTATCTCACCAATTGTACCGTCCGCTGGCGCCACAACTTCTAAAACCACTTTATCAGTTTCAATATCAACCAGGTTCTGGTCTCGTTTAACTGCGTCACCGGCCTTTACGTGCCAGGTTGCAATGGTGGCATCGGCAACTGACTCAGGTAGAACCGGAACTTTTATCTCAATTGTCATTACTGTTCCTTATTTAATTGTGAGTGCGTTTTCAACCAGGGCTTTCTGTTGCTGGTTGTGAACGGATACATAACCTACTGCAGGTGACGAGGATGCATCACGGCCTGCATATGTTAATTTTGCACCATCTGGAATTGCTTGCCAGAAATGGTGTTGGCTACAGTACCAAGCGCCTTGGTTTTGAGGCTCTTCTTGACACCAAACCCAATCTTTTACGTGGCTGTATTGTGCCACAACTTTAGCGCATTCTTCTTGTGGGAATGGATAAAGTTGCTCTAAACGGATGATTGCGACGTCTGTTTGCTCATTTTTACGGCGCTGGTCTAACAAATCGTAGTAAACCTTGCCTGAACACATAACAACACGCTTCACATTCTTCGGATCGATATCATCAATTTCGCCAATTACGTTATGGAATTTGCCTTCTGCAAGTTCCTCTAACGAAGATACAGCCATTGGATGACGTAATAGTGACTTAGGTGACATCACGATAAGTGGTTTACGCATTGGACGAACCACTTGGCGTCTAAGCATGTTGTAAACCTGAGCGGGTGTTGAAGGTACACACACTTGCCAGTTGTGGTCAGCACACATTTGCAAGAATCGCTCAAGACGCGCAGAACTATGCTCTGGGCCTTGGCCTTCATAACCATGTGGAAGTAAAACGGTTAGGCCACACAAACGGCCCCACTTCGCTTCACCTGAGCTCAAGAACTGATCAAATACAACCTGAGCGCCGTTAGCGAAGTCACCAAACTGGGCTTCCCAAATAGTCAGACATGTAGGCTCTGCTGTCGCATAACCATACTCAAATGCCATTACTGCTTCTTCCGAAAGCACAGAGTCGTAAATTTCAATTTCACCCTGACCTTCGCGAATATGCTGAAGTGGCATATACGTCGATGCGTCTTTTTGATTGTGCAATACCGCGTGACGGTGGAAGAAAGTACCACGGCCTGAATCCTGACCTGTAATACGAATATCTTCGCCGGCATCTACGATAGTGGCATAAGCTAAGTTCTCTGCCATACCCCAATCAAGTAGCTTTTCACCCGCGACCATCGCTTTACGGTCTTGGTAAAGCTTGTTTACACGAGACTGAAGTTTGTGCTCTTCAGGAATAGTAGTGATTGACTCACCTAGCTCTTTAAGCTTCTCAACTGAAAGCGCTCCATCGTAAGGCGTATCCCAGTCGTGACCAAGGTACGGAGACCAGTCAACGCTATGCTCTGTCATTGGACGCCACTCTTCAACAACGCACGCGCCATGGTCAAGAGCTTCACGGTACTCTTCAACATAACGATCTGCATCACGTTGCTCTATCACACCTTCAGCAATTAGCTGGTCAGCATAAAGAACACGTGGAACCGGGTGCTTCTTAATTTTTTGGTACATCAACGGCTGCGTGGCGTTTGGCTCATCCGCTTCGTTGTGACCATGACGACGGTAACAAACTAAATC
>NZ_JAFLMX010000254.1:0-1084 GCF_017849675.1 Alteromonas sp. AO-Serp | reverse complement strand
ATTATTGGCCTGTATCGGCAGTTTTGTGCCTGCAGAAAATGCACACATTGGAAAACTTGATCGTATATTTACCCGTATAGGCGCATCAGATGACTTAGCCTCAGGTCGCTCTACCTTTATGGTTGAGATGACAGAAACGGCGAACATTCTAAACAATGCCACAGAAAACTCGTTGGTATTAATGGATGAAATAGGCCGTGGTACCAGTACCTATGACGGATTGTCACTGGCGTGGGCATGCGCGAGTTATTTGGCAAAACAGCTAAATGCTTATACGCTTTTTGCCACGCATTACTTTGAACTAACTGAACTTCCAGAAACGCAAAGCGGCGTAGTGAATGTGCACTTAGACGCGATGGAGTTTGAAGATACCATACGCTTCATGCACACCGTATCTGAAGGCGCTGCGAGCAAAAGCTTTGGTTTACAGGTTGCCCAACTTGCAGGCGTACCCAAAGCAGTAATAAAAGCGGCGCAACAGAAGCTTGCGGTGTTGGAATCATCACACCTTATGACCAGCACAGAAGACGGAACAGAGAACGCCAACGATGAGGCTTTTGTAGCGAAGAGCTCGGTAAAAGGTGCAAATAAAACAAGCGCATCAGGTAAAGTTACATCAAATACCAAAGGCCAAGCTGAAATGCTGTTCCCTGACAAGCCGCACCCGGTAGTAGAAGCCCTTGAAAACTTATCGCCCGACGAGCTATCACCTCGCCAAGCGCTAGACCTTATCTACACACTAAAGCGTCTAAGCCAGTCTTAAACCAAGCTTAAGCGCGTATAAATTGCGCATCATGTGGGCAAATTGATTGTCTGCCCACATGATTTTGCGTATACTATCGCCCCGTCCAAAGTGTAGCTGGTTTTGTTCTAAACTCAGCCTATATTTACAATACAACCCAAACGTTCTAGGTTTCGCATGACAAATTATATTTTCGTCACAGGTGGTGTAGTTTCATCGCTAGGTAAAGGTATTGCTGCAGCATCGTTGGCCGCAATTCTGGAAGCTCGCGGTCTCACCGTAACCATGTTAAAACTCGACCCTTACATCAATGTCGACCCGGGCACTATGAGCCCTATCCAG
>NZ_JAFLMX010000319.1:0-2942 GCF_017849675.1 Alteromonas sp. AO-Serp | reverse complement strand
GCATTTGAAATGGTTGCCGTTGATACGCCCAACTGTTCAGCCACATCTTTTAGGGTTAGTTTTGTTTTATTCATTGTTTTTAGCTCTTTTCACGAAACTAACTACCCTGAATCAACAAGAAAAAAGGGTAGTAAGCGTACGCTATGACTACCCTTTGACTATATCACTAACTTAAACGTTTAACGCGTGAAATTTGGTGCAGATTCGATAAGTTGTGTAACAAATTGCTCAACAGCTTAAATTTTAGAAATCTGGCGGGTTATCGCGTGCCAAAAATCTTGTCTCCAGCATCGCCTAAGCCTGGAAGAATATAGCCTTTTTCATTCAATCTATCGTCGATAGCTGCAGTAAAAATATCCACATCTGGATGGGCTTCAACAACGGCCTTAATGCCTTCAGGCGCTGCTACAAGGAATAGCCCCATTATTTTTCGACAGCCTTTCTTTTTCAAAAGGTCGATTGTTGCAATCAAAGTACCGCCAGTGGCTAGCATCGGGTCAACAATTAGTGCAGTACGTTCATCAATATTTTTAACCACTTTATCAAAGTAGGCGACCGGCTGAAGCGTATCTTCATCACGGTACAGACCCACTACGCTAATCTTCGCATTTGGAATTAGTTCAAGTACCCCTTCAAGCATACCTAGGCCTGCACGAAGAATAGGAACGACAGTAATTTTTTTGCCTTTAATTTGTCTTACTTCTACCTCATCGCCCGACCAACTTTTAATCGTCGCTCTTTCAGTAGGCAGTGTTCGCGTTGCTTCATAAGTCAGAAGGTTCCCTACTTCAGAGGCAAGCTCGCGAAAGTCTTTGCTGCTAATTTTAGCGTATCGCATAAGCCCTAGTTTGTGCGCAATAAGCGGGTGGGTAATTTCGTGAACGGCCATGTAAGACTCCTTGTAATCGATTTAGCTATATTTTAACCCAGAAGTATTTTAGTTAAAGCGATTAGTCGTAAAAATATGTTTATTCAATGCTTTAAAACGCCACATCAACGCTAGACAGAGTGGATAAATGCTATAACCTAGTGCGTAGGCTATAGCCACAGTTCGTGGCGCAATTCACGATCATGAATGTATAGCGCTCGCTATGAATTGTCGTAGTTACGCGCTAATGAGATCGATTGAGAAAGTTTCAGGAAGTTCAATTTTCTCATAACAGCCGAATCAAACTTACTATTCAAACCATGTTTATCTATGTCAAAAGGAATTGTTTATGCATTCTTACGCTAAACGTTTTCGCTATTTTGCTGTAATGGCACTGAGTTTCTGTGCCCATAATGCCTTTGCACAATGGGAGCAAATCACTCCTGAAAATGAGGTGGTGGTATCAGTACCTGGCGGCGGTGAAAAAACCGTGTACCCATCATGTTCTCTTCCCGCTTTACCGGGACCAGAGGGGTTAGCACCCAACCCATTCTCGTTTTATTTCGAACAAGGAGAAAGTGATAACCTACTTATCTACTTCAATGGTGGCGGCGCCTGCTGGGACAGTGCCACTTGCTTAGCGTCAATGCAGCTTGAGTTTGACGACAACCCGATGTCGCGAGCCGCATATAACCCATCAGCCGTAATCGAAAATACGCCATTTATTTCAGGCGGAATATTTGAAGATACACAAGAGAACCCTTTTCAAACTTGGTCAAAAGTTTTCATTCCCTACTGTACTGGCGACCTACACTTAGGCTCAAAAGACACGCAGTACGTTGACGAGCTTGGTATCGTTACAGGTCTACCTGGTGCCGAAGTTACTTTAAAGCACCGTGGTCACGACAACGCGCTAGTTGTTATGCAGTGGATTAAAGAAAAACTGAACAACGATGATTTATCACCCAACAAAGTTCTACTCAGTGGAAGCAGTGCGGGCGGTTATGGTGCAACGTTCAACTTCCCCTACTTCCAATCGCTGTTTGGTCGCACAAAGGTTGCCCTCTTCGCTGATGCGTCGCTTGGTGTTATATCCCGAGGCTTTACGCAAACAGTCCTAAACTATCAAGGGCCATGGGGGATAGAAGATACACTACCACGTAATTTCCAATCACTGATTGGCAATTTTAACCATCTAACGCTCAATAAGCAGGTGATGCTGCGATTAGCTTATCAGTACCCTTGGAACCGTTTTGCGCAATATTCAACAGGAACCGACATTGTTCAAATTCAGTTTTCTAAAATCTCTGATCAGGTCTCTAGAGGTAATTTAGACCCAACGACATGGGGTGTAACAGAATCTGATTTAGGCTACATACTTGGCTGGCAGCTTCAGGCTAATGCGTCACTTCATGCGCTGTCAGCTTTCACTTGGAATTATCAATTTTACCTTGGTGAAGGCACCTGCCACATGGTGCTAAACGATTTTTGTGAAGATAATGCCTTCCCAGTATCCTCACCTAGCCCATTTTATCATGAGCAGAGTGCGCGAGGTATTTCCTTTAACGAATGGCTACACACCTTTGCTACGTCACGCCGCTTTAGAGAAAATAGCGCGGCATACTATCACTAGGAAACGTAGTGCGAACTTGTAATAAAAAGTAATCAATAACATGGCAAGTCCAACCCAGCAGTGGTTGGATTAGCCATATTTTCACCTGCGTTAACACGCCGCGATTACGAACATTTTAAGTCTCGCTGAGTGGGTAATAATCTATAAGGACTGGTATTAAAACTAGGATTTGTCGTTCCTTGCTGTGCATTTATGCAGCAACAAATTAACACGCCCTACTACCCTACTTGTAAAGTAGCGCCATCAGGCATAGTTACTTCAATTTTCATGTTCCCGCCAACCGCAGCTAAATATGCAGCCGCACGTTGAAGTGAAACGTCCTGAATACGTTTTGATTCCAACTTACTTACACCAGAAGCTGTGACCGATAACGCAATTGCTACTACTTCCTGTTTAACTCTGTGCTGCTTTCTGATGTCACCTAGTGTGATTTCTTTCATT
>NZ_JAFLMX010000006.1:0-1432 GCF_017849675.1 Alteromonas sp. AO-Serp | reverse complement strand
AGTATGATGGGGCGAGCGGAGGTGGCGAGTTAGAAAACGCTCTGCATGCAGTTTTTCGCCTTTCACAGAGTGAATGGCAGCCACTTCCAACGCTTCTTCCTCGCTCATATCGGGTAATAGCGATAGCATTCGGCTGGCGAGTAAACTTTTGCCTGTGCCTGGAGGGCCAACCATCAAAAGATTATGTGCACCACTTGCCGCGATAATAAGCGCTCGTTTGGCCTGCTCTTGGCCGATAATGTCATCCCACCCTGTTAAGGTTTTGTTAGGCGCCCGTGAGGTAAACGGCTGGCCTTTGACGAGTTTTTTGTTGCCGGTAAGGTGTTCATAAACAGACAGTAAATCGAAAGCGGGATAGCGCGTTGCGTGAGAAACCAATGCAGCCTCTACGTCATTATCCCCCGGATATACGAGCGCAATATCTTCATTTGCGGCTGCCATGACAACAGGAATAAGCCCGTTAACCGGCTTTATTTCACCGTTTAATGCAAGCTCGCCCACAAAGGCAATGTTAAGTAGGCTAATGTCTGAGATGTAGCCCGACGCAGCTAAAATGCCTACGGCAATGGGAAGGTCGAACCGCCCGCCAAACTTGGGAATATCTGCTGGCGCTAAATTGACGGTTATTCGTTTTGCGGGAAACTCAAAACCACTGTTTATCAGGGCGCTGCGTACTCTTTCTCGCGCTTCTTTAACGCTGGTTTCTGCCATGCCGACCAGTTGAAAAGCAGGTAAACCATTAGCTAGGTGAATCTCTACACTTACCTCTGGCGCTGCCACGCCCTGCCCTGCAAAGGTTTTAACAACAGCCATTCCCATAATCTAAACAACCTCCTCTCGCTGAATACTTATGATTCGTGGTTATGAAACGCAAACGTGTCAGCGCGGTAAAAATGTAAGCCAACGCAGTCGGCGTAAACTTTAGAGAGAGTCGGGATAAGATGTAACTGTACTAACGATGGGATCTACTGAGAGTGCATAAAACGCTTGGCATGTAATGATCCTGCTCAGCAAACTTAGGCTAGTGCTAGTGGTGGTCGTTGTAGAAAACGGGCAGCTGCCAATGCCAGCGCATGGCGCCAAGCCTAAACAGTACGGTTGTGACAAGGGCCGCAATACCACACCACTGTGTGGCGAGTTCCATTTGCATGCCTATTCCATAAACCACGCCCCCTGCAATACAGGTCATGGCATACAGTTCGCCGTTGAGTACCAGCGGTACCTCTCGGCAAATAACGTCCCGTAACAGACCGCCAAACACGCCGGTAATGGTGCCCATGGCAACCGCCACGGCCATGCCTGTGTCGTTGGCTAAGGCTTTCTCTATGCCAACTACGTTAAAAAGCGCGAGCCCGAAAGCATCGGCGATCAATAAATAGTGAAAAGGAAAGCGCGGACTAATACGCAGCCATATAATGGGTATAAAGGCGGC
>NZ_JAFLMX010000259.1:0-16070 GCF_017849675.1 Alteromonas sp. AO-Serp | reverse complement strand
CGAGGCATCTTCACCAATTCGACCAACCATAGAAGCATAGGCATCTTGAAAGGTACGGGGCGTATTAGTGGCTTCACTACTAACCTGCACCGTGTTCTCATTTTGAATTGCAGCTAAATTAAGTGCATTACTGTTGTCGTTGAAACCATCTGTATTATAGCCAATCGAGAAACTATCCCCTGCTTTAGGTACACCATCCAAGCTTAAGTCAAAACCCGGATAATCATTTAACCCTGCCAAGGCTCCAGGCCATGTACCACTGTTTTTAGCTTGTTCGATAAGATTAGTTAAATCCGTCGTACCTGTAACTGTAGCAATAGTCGCGCCGCTTCCGTCTAGTACGTTATACGTATCTGCGCTGGTGAAAACAATTTGAGCTGGCGCCGCATTATCTATTCCACCTGCGCCATCGAATGCTGAGCGGTCCACTCCTGCACCTACTGTCGTGTTGCTTACTGTAATGCCGACAACATTAGCATTGCCCAGATTAGCGCCGTCTGCCCCCGCCCTTACTGGGCTCGCAAACGCTAGGTCTTCAGGACGATTGGTATCTAACGTTATTTTAGACGCAATGTCTTTGGTTGGCTGAATAAGAAACTCGTTACCCACGGCATAAGGGTCGCTTCCTGAGAAATCAATCTCAATGCCACCTGGTAATTCATTGAAACCTGTTGTTACAGGGTAGTTTGAGTAAACAATATCATTGCCAGATGCATCTTTTTTCGGTGTCCCGTCTGCATTTAGAAGCGTAATTTCTATTTGGCTAGGCGCGCCCGCGGTTACCGCAGTAACCTCAATTTTGTAGTCAGCATCTGTAAGTTCTGCCCCTTTACCTTCGGTAACCTGGGCGGTAACCACATAGTCACCATTGGTATCGCTATATGCTAATCCGCGAAACGAAGGGATATTGAAAATATCACTGCCGAGCTGTCCGTCTAAGTCCATCCCCAATTTATTTTGGGTATTCATTGCATCGGCGAACGCTACTGACAACTGACCAACATCCCGCATTGCAGGGCCTAAGATCTCATTTCTGTAACCAAACAATCCGCCGAGTGCGCCACCTAAGTCACCTTCTACGATACGTATTGAGGCGTCGGCTTTAGTTTGAGACCCAAAGTTCGTTTCGAGTTTAAGCTGCTTGAAGGTTAAGTCTGCATTGGTGTTTAACTCAAATAAATTAAACGCACCATTTTCTAGTACCAGTGACTCACCAGAGGTTAGGTTAATCGTTACCGCGCCGTTTTGCGTTGAGCTCTCTTTAACCGTTATTCCCATTATAGATGCCAGCTCATCTATCGCTTTGTCTCTTTCATTGAGAAGCGCACTAGGTTGATCGCTGGTATTGTTACCATTGGCAATAACTATGTTGCGGTTCAAATCACCAATATTACCAATCAAGGTGTTCGCTCGATTCACCATCGATGTGAACTCTAAGTTAAGCTCTTCTTCTTTTTCCAACATGTAGTCAGACAGTGTTTTCATCCGCTGGTACAAAGACTCAGATTTGCCTAACACTTGATCGCGAGAGGCTAAATTAGTTGGATCGTCAGCAGCAGTTTGCAACGCAGCAAAGTACTCGCTCATACCTTGAGAGATGGAATTAGCCTCACTCGCTAATAGGTTATCAATGGCCGTTGTTTTACTAGAGAATGCCTCAAGCTCGCCGACAGAAGTAATGTCCCTGCGCAATTGATTTTGAGCAAATACGTTGATGATACGTTCGGTATTGCCGATCTCTACACCGAAGACTTGGCTGTTTTGAAGTTCAGTGCGCTCGCGAACATAGCCTGGCGTGTTGACGTTGGCAATATTGTTACTGGTCGTTTGTAATAGCTTACTACTGGCGTTAACACCACTGGTCGCTAATGAGAATAAATCGACAGAACTCACAATGTAATCTCCAATGCTATGGCATTAACGTGCTGAGACGATCGCTGTTATACACTGCCATTATCTTGCGCGCGTATTCAGGGTCGGTAGCGTAGCCCGCTTCTTGAAGCGCATGGGTATAGCGCGCTGCGTCAGAAGCATTCTCGACAGCATGGCTGTAGCGAGGCTGTGATGTGATAAAGCGTCCATAGTCTTCCATTGCGTCTTCTACTGACGAGTAGGACCTAAAAGCAGCCTTTTGTTTTTGCGGTAGTCCATTGTTAAATTCCAACGTGTCGACTACAGCCTGCTCTCCTTGCCATCCCTTATTTGCTTTGATGCCAAATAAGTTGTGCGAGCTTTCCCCATCCGCTTTATGGATAACAAATTTCCCCCACCCGGTTTCAACCGCGGCTTGGGAAATTATTGCTTTAGGATCCATTCCGTATTTTGCTGCCACTTTCTCAGCTATTGGCATTAGGCTCTCTACAAACTGCTCGGGACTTTCGAACATGGCATCTTTTTGTGCTGACTGGCTGCGAATAGACTGTGAAGAAAGGGCAATATCCTGCGCCTCAGTTACGTTGTACACACGGTTTCTGTTAAGTGATGATAAGTCTCCGTCACTTCTGATTACACTGGCAGGCGTATAGCTATCCTCAGTTTGACCTAACTGTTTAACAATGACATCAGCGAGACCTAAACCGCCACCGGAAGTGAGGTCTGTCGCTAGCTGTTGGTCGTGCATATCACGATAAAACTTAACTTGCTGTGAATTAAATGGGCTATTTTCGTCAGCAAGGGCATCTTGTGCTTTACGCATTGATTTCAACATCATTTGCACAAATATCGCTTCAAACTGCTGGGCAGCTTCTTGCAATACCGTCTCGTCGCCCGACGCAATGGCTTCACGCATTTTGTTTATGCTGCCCATATCGTGGACATTGCGAGCCATATCAAGCTGACTTTTTGTGCTAAGTGATTCCATCGTGCTTATTCCGCTGTGACTTTATTTTACTAACGTCTCGTAAATGCTCTTTGCTCGTTTTAAATAATAACGAGCTCTCCACGCAATGCGCCTGCTTGACGTAATGCTTCCAAAATTGCCATTAAATCGCCCGGCGCAGCGCCCACCTCATTTACCGCGCGCACAAGCTGGTCCAGAGTAACGCCTGGCTCAAACTTAAACATGCGGCTATCTGCCAAATCGACATCAACAATCGACTGAGTGGTAACGGCAGTCTGCCCTTCACCAAACGCGTTAGGTTGAGAAACTTGCTGATTTTCAGAGATGGTCACCGTTAGCCCGCCGTGAGTAATTGCTGCTGGTAACAAGCGAACGTCACTGCCAATAACAATGGTGCCTGTGCGGCTGTTTATTACCACACGCGCTGGCGCATCAGCTGGTGTAAATTCGAAGTTTTCTAAGGTAGCCAAAAAGCCCACGCGCTGACCGACATCTCGCGGGGCCGACACGCGAACAGACGCTGCATCAATGGGCTTAGCAATAACATAGCCATTTTCCGGCTGTGCACCTAAGCGCTCGTTGATCGTATCTGCAAGCGACTTGGCTGTTGAGAAATCTGGATAATGGAGGTTAAGCGTTAACGTGTCGCCATTGGCAAAGCCTGTTGGTACAGATTGCTCTACCATCGCACCGTTTGGAATTCTTCCTACCGTTGGCGTATTAACGACAATACGAGAGCCATCACCGCCTTGTGCGCCAAACCCGCTCACGACTAAGCTGCCTTGCGCTACAGCGTAGACTTTACCGTCAACACCGCGAAGAAACGTTTGGAGCAGCGTTCCGCCTTGAAGACTGGCCGCCTCGCCAACTGAAGAAACCGTAATATCAATGGTTTGTCCGGGTTTTGCAAAAGCAGGCAGGTCGGCGTGTACCGCCACTGCGGCCACGTTTCGTATCTTTGGCTTGGTGTTAGCGTCAAGACTGATACCAAAGTTACGCAGCATGGTTCTGAAACTTTGTTCGGTAAACGGGCTTTGTTCACCCGTTCCAGGCAAACCTACAACAAGACCATATCCCACTAATTGGTTACTACGTACGCCTTGAATACTCGCTACATCTTTAATGCGCTGCGCACCTGCCTGTGAAGATAAAAGCATTGTGAAAGCGGCTAATACTACTGAAAACAAACGCATGTTCACTCTCCTATCCTAAAACCTAAAGAGGCCACCAAGCAGAATCAAAGAACTTGGTTAACCAACCCTTTTCTTGTGCTCGCGCAAAACTTCCCGTACCCGAATATTGGATACGCGCATTTGCAACCTTAGTGGACACAATTTCATTCTCGGGACTAATGTCTGCCGGACGAATGATGCCGGTAAGACGGATATATTCATCGCCCTGATTCAGGGTTAGCCACTTTTCGCCACGAATAACAAGGTTGCTGTTAGGAAGTACGTCGACCACAGTAACTGAGATAGCGCCGTTTAAGCTGTTGCTTTGGTTAGCTGTGGCATCACCGGAGAAATCTCGGGATGAACTTATTCCCAATTGTACGGACTCTCCGCCAATATTTATCGCTTGCCCAGCTAGCCCGGTAATAGGGTTTAAATTGACGTTTGAATCTTTCGCAGTGCTAGTGTCGGCTGATTTGCTCGCTTGGGTATTCTCGCTTAACGTTACAGTGATGATGTCACCGACTCTTCTTGCGGTAACGTCAGAATATAAGTTGTTAGCAAGCTGCGAACGAAAAAGCGAGCCATCCTCTACTACCGTTTCACGCGGGTAATCTGGCACTACCGGTGCAAACGACGGGTCGTTTGCCTGAACGGGAGGCTCGTTTGTACTGGCGCAACCGCCAAGTATCAGAAGTGCAGCAGATAAACCTAAAATACGCATGATGCTACCTACTAAAGTTGCTGAATAACCTGACCAAGCATTTGGTCGACCGATGAGATAACCTTTGAGTTCATCTCATACAAGCGCTGGCTTTCGATAAGGTTTACTAACTCTTCGGTCACGTTTACATTAGACGTTTCCAACGTGCCTTGTGAGATATAACCCAAACCTTGCAGACCAGGGATCCCCTGAATAGGTGCACCGCTTGACGCTGTCTCTACATAAAGGTTTTGTCCGGTTGGTTGTAATCCGGTTGGGTTAACAAAGTCAGAAATATTAAGCTGACCGAGTACCTGCGGTTCAGCTTGGCCCCGTATGCTCACGCTAATTTCACCATCTTGAGAAATTGTGATTTGTTGCGCATCTTCGGGAATAGCCACTTCAGGCTGAAGCAAAAAGCCCGCGCCAGATGTAACAATTTGGCCTTGGTCGTTCAGTGAAAACTGACCATTTCTCGAATATGCAATGGTGCCGTCTGGCTGCAATATTTCAAAGTAACCACGGCCCTGAATTGACATATCAAGCGCATTTTCAGTGGTTAACAGGTTACCTTGCGTGTGTGCTTTTTGAGTAGCAACGACCTTCGAGCCTGAACCAAGCATAAGCCCAGAAGGTAGTTCCGTGTCAGCAGACGAACGACCGCCTGGCTGATTGATATTCTGATAAAGCAAATCTTCAAACACCGCGCGGTCTTTTTTAAAGCCCACTGTTGATGCGTTTGCTAGGTTGTTAGACACCACTGCCACATCGGTCTGTGCGGCGTCTAGTCCGGTTTTACTAATCCACAATGCTGGATGCATGTTAACCTCCGACGTTGCTCATAGGGCAACGGTGATAAAAATTCTTTTACAGGATACGTAGTAGCTGATTACCGCGAGTATCAAGCTCTTCTGCTTGCTTCATCATTTTGACTTGAAGCTCGTAGTGACGCTGCAGACTTATCATGTCCACCATTTCGTCAACAGCATTGACGTTGGAACCTTCAAGCATGCCCGACATTACTTTTACGTTGGCATTGGCTGGCGCTATTGAGCCATCTTCCATTCTAAATAAGCCGTCGTTCCCACGTTCCATGTCTGCATAGTTTGGACTAACTAATTTAAGTCGCCCTACTTCTTCAATAACATTGGCAGGGGCACCTAACTGTCTCATCGACAACGTGCCATCGGCGGCGATATTTAGGTTATCTAAAGGAACAGGAAGGAATATTGGCCCATTGTCACCAAGCACGACGCGATCGTGGATATCTGTCAAAATTCCGTCATCGCCTAACTTGAAATTTCCATCACGCGAGTAAGCTTCTTGACCATTTTGATCTTGTACAGCGAACCAACCATCACCTTGAATGGCTACGTCTAAATCGCGGTCTGTTTTAATCATCGGGCCCGATTCGTAATTATTCGACGGGCTTTCTGTCATGGAAAACACGCGAGTCGGCAAACCTTCGCCGTAGGCCGGCATTGACCTTGCCTGCTCTAACTGCGCTCTGAATCCCGTTGTCTGTGCATTAGCCAAGTTATTGGCCCTAATCCCTGTTCCTAGTAGGTCTTGGGAGGCGCCACTTGCTGAAATATAGAGAAGTTTGTCCATGACTGACTTTTGACTCTGATTAAACCTTAAACAAGACTTTGCAAAGGCAGTGCCAATCTGTGGATATTTAGTGCAATTGAAAAATAAGGGCGGTATTGAATTGATATATATAGAAAAATAAAAAGGTCGCATTGTTGCGACCTTTCTAAATCGGGTAAAATAGGTACGGTTTTCCGCGCCTAAAATTTGCCGCTTAGCAATCTGCTAATGTGGCTTACTGCAAACTATCGAATGTTAAGGATAGTCTGGTTTAGCGAGTTGTTCACTTCAAGCGCACGCGAGTTTGCCTGGAAGTTACGCTGAGCGATAATCATGTCGATGAGCTCAGTGGTAAGGTTAACGTTAGCTTGTTCTAGCGCCGAAGAGTTAATTTCGCCGAAAGTACCGGTTGTTGCTTCACCCGCTAGTGCCTCGCCTGAAAGAATACTTTCCTTCCACTGAGTACTGCTCTCTTGAGTTAGGCCTTGTTCATTAGAAAAGCGAACCAAAGCGACACGAACAATGGGTTCAGACGTACCATTAGAGAACGTTGCACGAACCAAGCCATCCGGACCAATGTCGATACCTGTTAATCGACCTACAGGTAAACCGTCTTGTTCTAGTGAAGTAACTTCAAACGCAGAGGCGAACTGAGTCGGCTCATTAGGCGTCGCGTTATTAACATCGAGGTTAAAATCAATGCTTATTTGCTGCGTAGGATCTGAGCCATTAGCAAGAATACCTGCGCCTAACGCTTCTGTTTGCATTTTGAAATCAAGTGTAGGTAGGCCATCAGGCGTTTCCATGCCAGCAAAATCACCACCTTGAGAGAAGATAAGTTTAGATGCTGTTACGGCGTTACCAGTGTTACCACCGACACTATTTACTGCTGTTGCTGGGTCTGTGTCATTACCCGCTGAATCTGTCATATCAACTAGCGTGTCATCGATTGCAGTAGCAACATACCACTCATTATCAACACCCGGTGTCGCATCCTTTATGAAGTAATAGGTCATTACGTGACTATCACCTAACGAATCGTAAACGGTTACCGATGTTGCTGCGTTGTAGGTAAGCGGATCTTCAGGGTCAAAATCTTGTGGATCTAGGGCTGCATCACCAGCAGGCAAGTTCATTCGAATGTCAACTTCTGTGGTTTGTGCGGGAGAACCCGAAGAGTCTGGAATACGCACTGGCTCAGTAGTACTAAGTGCTACCGAGGCACTTGTACCATCAGAGTTAACGGGGAAACCCAATAAGTTATCGCCGTTACTATTAACCACGAAATTGTCGCTATCTAACTTGAACTGACCCGCACGTGTGAACGAGAAGTCGCGAGACGTAATTTCAGGTACTGTCGCAAAGAAACCATTACCTGTGATCGCCAAATCAAGCGAGGTATTGGTAAACTGAAGGCTACCTTGAGAAAATTGCTGAGCAACTTCTTGAGTGAGTACACCGTCACCTACTTTAGTTTTACCACCTGAAAGCAGTGATGCCGCATAAACATCGCCAAATTCAGCGCGAGATTCTTTAAAGCCAACTGTATTTACGTTTGCGATGTTGTTGGCGGTTACATCCAAATCTTTTTGTGCGGCTGATACGCCACTCAGTGCAATATTAAAAGACATTATTGATTCTCCTACTAACTGCCGATTTGAATGACGTCATCAAGATTGATACTGACATCACCATCCAAATTCAAAATTACGCCTTGACCACTACCAGCCAAGCTTACACTTCCAACATGGCGATTAACGGCGGTATTCAGCTGAACACCTTCTCCATTCAACTCGCCAGTGGCACTGATAACATATTCACCCGGTGCCATCTGGTTGCCATGCTTATCTTTGCCATCCCATTCAAACTCAATGTTGCCAGCGCTTTGTGTGCCTGCATCAATGGTTTTTATGACTTCACCAAACTGGTTCTCAATAGTGATCGTCATATTCTGAACTGTTTTTTCATTCACGATGACACCCGAAATGCCATCGCCTTCATTGGCCATATAACCCACGTTACCTTGAACCAGCACGTTTTGCCCGATAAGACTAGAGGCTTGTAACGCTTGATTCGATGTCATTGAAGCTGCAAACGACTCAAACTTTTCGTTAAGCTGGGAAATACCGTCGGCCATCGTAAATGATGTCATCTGCGCTACCATTTGATCGTTATCAACGGGTGCAGTGGGATCCTGATTGGCTAACTGCTCAGTTAACATTGAGAAGAAATCTTCCTGGGTTAACTGCTGCTCGGTGCCGTCAGCTATTTTGACGGTTTCCTCTTGCCAATACAGATCAGTATTTAAGCCAGTATTGTTTATGGTATTCACTGAGTAATCCTCACATTATTCAAGCGGCAAGTTACTGCCCTTGACCTAGCTGCAGTACGCGACGGAAAATACGCTTTGTGGTGTCCGCAACCTGCACGTTAGTTTCATACGCTTTGGACGCTGACATCATATTCGCCATCTCTTCCACGATGTTCACGTTGGGTTTATAGATGTAGCCGTTTTCATCTGCCATCGGGTTGTTAGGTGAATACTCCACTTGCAAAGGAGCATCACTTTCTACAATACCCTTTACTTGAACACCTGCACCTTTCGACTGGTCGCGCATTGCATCTTGCAACGCCGTAGCGAAAACTGGATGGCGAGCTCGGTATGTTTCGTCATAGCTGCTGCTAACCGAGTTAGCGTTGGCAATATTACTTGCCGTAGTATTAAGGCGTACATTCTCCGCCTCCATACCCGTACTCGAAATTTGCATTACATTAAATAAACTCATGACTACTGACCTCCTGAGCTAAGCGCTTTTTTCATGCCTTTAATTTTTCCGTTCAAAAATTCTAGGCTGGCTTGGTAGCGCAATCCATTGTCTAAAAACCGATTTCTTTCCGCTTGAACTTCAACCGTATTACCGTCGCCAGTGTCTGGTTGTGTTGGGATGCGGTATTGCATGTCAAAGTTTGCCGCTACTGACGTAGAATTGCCGCTTAAGTGGCGATCATTTGTCCGCACCATTCCTGAAGAAGCGTGATTGGCTGTACCACCTGATGCTTCTCGCATAGCCGACTGCATTGCTTTATTGAAATCAATGTCCCGCGCTTTATAACCAGGCGTATTTGCGTTCGCTAGATTTCCAGAAATCACTTCCATACGCTCTGTGCGTATAGTGAGTGCTGACTCATTAAAGCCAACCAGCTTATCTAGGTTAATAGCCATAACATGACCTCTGACATACTAAAAATTTGTTTCGTGGTGACAATGTAAGCGGACAATTAAATATCGAATCTTGCCGTTTTACTGTCGTTTGTAGAAATAGTTAGCAAGGCAAATGCCATAATGAGATTTTGACGGAGGGTGTAAGTCAAAAGTGTCGACCTGATCATAAAAAAAAGTATTAGTTATCAGGCCGATAAGTTAGATCTTTTTTTTTGATAGTAAAGGCCAGGGTGGCACTTAACCATACTGTAAATTTCACTCGCAGCACTTATAGACTCCGACGCGCCAAGGAAAAGCACACCTTGAGGCTGCAGCTGTCCGGCAATTTGTTGCAGGATGCGTTGTTTTACTTCGGCCGAGAAATAAATTAAAACATTACGGCAAAAAACGATATCAAAGCGGCCAAGTGCTGCATAGCTCGAAAGTAAATTTAGACTTCTAAAGCTTACCATCCGACGAACGTCGGGTTTTACCTGCATAAGCCCGCTATCATTTTGCTGGAAAAAGGCCTGTCTCCTTTGCGGGGACAATCCCCTTGCAAGGGACAGTTCGTCATAAATACCTAACTCACACTTTTGCAGCATTTCTGACGATAAATCTGTAGCAACAATTTCAACACCCGCTCTTAATGCACCTGGCCTTTGGCGCTGATATTCAAGTACAGACATCGCAATAGAATAAGGCTCTTGTCCAGACGAACAAGCGGCACTCCATATGCGAAGCTTCTGATTTTTTGCCGATAGTGTTGGTAGTAACTCTTTTACAAGTAAATCGAAGGGATAGTTGTCTCGAAACCACAACGTTTCGTTTGTGGTCATTGCGTCAATAACGTTCTGTAGTAAAGTTCTGTCGAACCCTTTCACAACCACGTCAATCAGTTCGTCAGCAGACTCATACTTATGCTTATAGAGTAATGAAGCTAAACGGCTGCGCACCAGGTATTGTTTATTATCACCTAATACTATGCCGCATTGCTTTTCCAAAAACTCTCTAAACTTGAGGTAACTTGCTGGCGAAACGTCTTTATTAGCCAATCCTATCTTGCTCCGTTATTCGCACTCAGTCATTAGCCACTTTTGTACCGCGGTAGCAAGTTCATCGGGGTGGAATTTCGCGATAAAGTCATCAGCCCCTACTTTTTGCACCATAGCTTGGTTGAAGACACCACTGAGCGACGTATGCAATACAACATGAAGCTTTTGAAGTTCAGGCGTATTCTTAATTTCGGCGGTTAGTGTATAGCCGTCCATTTCTGGCATCTCGATATCTGAGACCAGCACGCCTACACGGTTCGTTACATCGCCGTACTCTTCCGCAATTTCTTTAAGCCTGTTTAATGCTTCAAGACCGTTTTTAGCTAGCTCAATTTCTAAGCCTAGTGAAGTTAGGGCCTTTTTAACCTGGTTTCGCGCTACCGCAGAGTCATCTGCAATAAAGATAATTTTGTTTTCTTGGCCTTCGGTTGTCAGACCTTCTGCCACCTCAGAACTTACTTCGGCATTCAACGGAGAAATTTCATTTAAAATTTTCTCAACGTCTAGAATTTCAATAAGTTCATTTTCAACTTCAGTCACCGCCGTTAAATAGCTTGCTCTGCCGGTACCTTGAGGTGGCGGCATGATCGCATCCCAATTGGTGTTGATAATACGCTCTACGGCACCCACCAAAAAGCCCTGAACTGAACGGTTATATTCCGCAATGACAATAAAGGCATTAGAGAGATCTTCAATTTTACGGCCGCGTGTTGCCATACTTAAATCAATGACCGATATAGTTTGACCACGGATGTGCGCCACACCACGAACCAACGGGTTTAATTTCGGCATTGCTGTTAGCGGAGGACACTGAAGCACTTCCCGCACTTTAAAAACGTTAATTCCAAAGCGTTGGCGGCCGTTCAGTCTAAACAGCAGCAACTCTAAGCGATTCTGCCCAACAAGCTGCGTGCGCTGGTTTACTGAATCTAAAATCCCCGACATAGGTCACCTCTAAGTAATACTGGGCATGATCATTGCCTCTTATGATAAAGATAGACAATATCACTAAATTTTTGCAGGTCAAACGACAGAAAAATGACACTAAATAGCATTTTTCAGTCTTTAGTAGGGTTTATACCTTAACTTAGTCAATGATCCTGCGTTGACGCTCGTGCTTGTAAACCTTATGGATTTACTTTGGCTGTTATTTATTTGCACTAAGCAAACCGGCCGTATTAAGCATAGTCAATAACTTGTAAACTGAACACGAAAAGTCATGATGAAAAATATGAACGCCAAAACGCGCCTTACATTCACACGATTACTGTCATTGACCGTTTTCAGTGTGCTTTCTATGAACTGCTTGGCGACACAAACCAATCACAAACAGGTTGAAGAAGGCGCAAAACAATACCTAATAACTCAACTTGCTGATAATACGCAGGATACTAGCATTGATGTGTCTATTGTGAAGATAGACGATAGGATAAATATTCCTGACTGCCCAACTGGGTTCGAATACAATGCGTCGCAAGAAGCGCTGAGCCAATCGTATATATCAGTTAGAGTGAGCTGCAGAAATAATGAATGGTACCTTTTCACCAGCGGGCAAGTAACGCGTACCAAAGAAATTGTTGTCACTCAAGGCGCAATAAGTCCAGGAACCGTACTGACATCATCGAATCTGTCTCTGGCAAAAGTTGATGTAAGACGATTGCGCCATACCGCATTTACTGAGCTAGAAGCACTTATTGGGGCTAGAATAAAACGCCGAGTGACTGACGGACAAGCTATACAGTCAAATATGCTATGCTTTGTGTGCAAAGGCGACAGAATTACCATAACTGCTGAGGTAGCAGGTATGGAAGTGAAAACAGCCGGAATCGCTCAGCAAGACGGTGTCGTTGGTGACAATATTAAGGTAATTAATGCCAGTAGCCAAAAGGCGGTGATAGCAAGAGTCGCAAGCCCTGAAGAAGTCGTGATACACTTATAAACGACGCAGCGAATATCTACTTTTTTGTTCACAATTTAGCTAAAGAAATTAGCCAAAAGGCCGATATACTTTACAGAGGCGAAAAAGTAGTGAGGACTAATTATGGCAATTAATAATATAAACAATGGGTTACCTAAAACACCCGTTGATAATGGAAAGGTTGCGCAGCAAAACCAAACGCAGCAATCTCCACAGCAGGCATCAACACAGGCTGCGCAAACCGCATCAGTTCCGCGTCAGGATTCTGTATCGTTGACGCAATCTGCTCAGCAGCTCAACCAGGTTCAGAAGAAAGGTTCGGAAGCGCCTGTGAACCAAGATAAAGTCGATCGCCTTAAGCGAGCGATTCAAAGTGGCGAGTATAAAGTTAATCCTGAAGTGCTTGCCAACAAGATTGCAAAACTAGAAGGTGAGATTTTTGGCGCTAAATAATGAGCGACAAAACTCGTAACTAACCAGAAGAGAGCTAACGTGACTGAACAAGCAAGCCAATTGACACAAGCACTAATAAAGCAAGTGGAGCAACTGTCTTCACTTGCCGTATTGCTTGAAAAAGAATTGCAACTTATCAGTTCGCGAGACGCCGAATCTTTAATGAATTTGTTAGACGAAAAGACAGCACTGTTAACGTCTATTCAGGCTCTCGATGGAAGCATTGAGCGCACAATTAGCGATCAAGGCTCAATGTCAGAAGAAGATGATGCATTAATGGCTAATGCAAAGAAACTTCTGGACGATTGCAAATACCGCACGCAGGTCAATCAAAAAGCCGTAGAGCAAGGACAGCTACGCCTCACACACTTACGTAACTTGATGATGGAAGTTCGTGCCAAAGAATCGCTCACCTATGACAAAAAAGGAAAGCCGAAAGGCGGGACTTTAGGGTCGGGAGTGAGCGCCTAATTTTTTTGCGATTTCAGTAAACCTCACTCAGCGAGCTTTAACCATTAAGCCTTAACCGGTAAAAGTAAATTATACCTCTGTGTATTTGCGCATGTTTTAAGACTTCACGATACAGCCACTTGCGCAAACACCCCTTTCGCTATCGTTTAATAATACTTAACATCCTTTACTCGGCGCGGTTTTGCGGTCGACAGATATATATCGTAAACCTGCTGCATATCTAAAGCGAGTTCGGTGACGTATGTATCTTCACCTACCGGATAGGCTTTTACGACTTCAGCGCCTCTAATGACCCCCTCTACAGATGCTCGCAATGTTTCGCTATCTATAACCAAGTGAGACAGAGACTGATTGCCTTCAATTTTTTGACCATAGACTTGTTCAGTTAGCTCTCGGTATGCATCTAATTTTGACGCTTTCATCGCCAATATAAGCTTCATGCTGTCGCTTTCGCCATGCTGAGAAGAAATTGGCGCATAGCCTACCGCCTTGAGCACGGGATAGCTTTCTGGTTCTATTGTTTCCCACTCAACGTGTTTATCAATAATGCCGCATCCACCAGTGCTTATTGCTAAACCAAGAAAGCAAGACAGCAGCAGCGATTTTGATTTATGTATTTTTTTCAAGCACATAGTTTCATTTCCAAATTGCATTATTAATAAAATCAAATGTGTAGTTATGCTGCTCTCGTCGGTGGCAGCTTTGTAACTACGAGATACCGCCATACTCGCGGTAGCAGATTTTGACGTATTTAAACTGACGCTTTTTACAAACCTTTAGCAAGATACGCGTTGCAAGATATGTGCAAGATATGCGCCCGATTGATTTAATGAAGACCAAACCACATCAATTGGCACTCTTTTCGCATACTTCGCCTTATAAACCGGGCGCTTTGCATAGCGCAGTTAGACAACAACCTCCAGAGGTGTGCGGTGCGATATATTAGCAAAACAACGCTGGTAACTATTTTAAATGCTGTCGTGGCGGTAATTTGCCTGTTTGCATTTTTCGTTGGGCAAGCAAATGCCGTGTGGTACGAGGCTACAGGACAGGCTGTGGTGCGAAATGGTGATAAAGAAACTGCCAGACATGCGGCTACCCAAGAGGCACTTAAGCAAGCCATGCTTTTTGCAGGCGCATCAGTTCATAGCGTCGCCAAGCTTACAAATGGTCTTCTTAAAAATGAAGAGATGACCATTCGCTCTACCGGCGAAGTTGAACAACTGGAACTGGTTGATGAAGTTTATAGCGGCGATGTGATTACGGTAAGTATTCGCGCTGACATTTTTCCAAGAGGAAAAGTGTGTGCCGCACAAAATGACCAGAAACATTTCGCTACCACACATTTCAGGGTACGTAACAGAGCGCAACTAACACAGGGTAATATTCCCAACTTCGATGCTTCATTCACCCATCAGTTAGCGCAGGCCATGCGAAATAAAACTGAAAACCTAGATATTATCTATATCGCGCCACATACTGCAAAATTTGACAGTCGATATACTGACCAAAATGTACGCACGCTTTCAGCGCAAAGTAATACTCAATTTGTGCTGGTGGGCATGATAGATGATTTAAGCGTGACACGGGAAGAGGCTTCGGTTTTTACACCGTGGCGTGAGGGTACTTCTCGACGCTCCTTTGCTATGACCATTCAAGTTTATGACGGCATTAATGGAGGCCTGTTGTTGACTAAGTCTTATCAGAATCAAGGAGAATGGACATTCGACAGATTCGAAGATGTAGATGAATTTTCGACGAAGTTTTGGCAGTCGCTTTATGGGCAAACTGTCAACGCGACAATAGCAGAAGCGATTGAAGACATAAAAGAAGCCACTGCATGCCAGCCAATGACAGGTAGAGTGATTAATGTTGCCGGCGATAAAATTTCTGTATCGTTAGGCAGAGACAATGGCATTTCTGAAAAAGATGAACTATACCTTTATCAAGCTAAAGAGATTGTCGATAACCGTGGCCGTAAATACTTACAGTACTCGCTATATCCTGGCAAATTTGTAGTGAGTAGTGCCTACGGTAATTCGTCTCTAGTAGTAAACGAAGGTGCAGGAATTATCGCAAACATTCAAGAACACGATTTTGTAGTAAAAAAATAGTCTTTCTCGATCTGCCTTAAACAGTTTAGAGTTCCCAGTTTATATAGTACTTTCGTCATCTAAGTGAAATAATTGCCTTTGGAAATGTATCGAACATCAATTACTTCAAGCATTGAATAAAGTGTAACTATAATCTTTTACTTCAATTCGTTTTTGTTAGAATCCAAACTATCGTAGGGATTTTGTTCAACAAAACATGCTGTTTTATCCAACAGCGGCATATAAAATTATCAAATTGAACAATCCCCATACACTGCTCTTTAGATTTACGAGACTAGCGGTACACTTTGATATTTAAAAATACGCTGACCATAGCCAAAGCCCTCGTATCTACGAGGGTTTTTTATATGCATTAGAAAACCAGGCCATGGGCACATTACTTTCACGTCAGTGACAGAGACGTTCTTCTCATAGCGCTGCACCTTGTTGACAAAGGGTTTCGTATTTTCCCGAACTACGTATAATAAAACTCCCTACGCATTAGGTCCCCATAGTTTAATGGATAAAACAAGGCCCTCCTAAGGCTTAGATGTTGGTTCGATTCCAGCTGGGG
>NZ_JAFLMX010000303.1:0-10250 GCF_017849675.1 Alteromonas sp. AO-Serp | reverse complement strand
GTCGCGCTTTTCCTTACTTATTTGAGTATAGCAAATTTGACTATAGCAAAGTGCTTTGAGGCTGTTTCATCATTAATAAGTGCTCATCGATAACGTACAGCGAAACCATTCGTTCTTAAGGCAGATGAACAATTTATCTTTGCGCTGAAAGACAACCCACCCTTGTTCTACGGGCTCTTTGGAAAAATGCCTTTGTCTTTGAAGTAAATCATATTTAATTGGAATTCGCGACTGCGAAAAAGCGTTCATGTGGTAGACTAGCGCCATTTTTTAAAACCTCTTTTTTAGGTTGGAGTAGCCAAGTAGTGTTAGAGGCGTGCGGATTAACGTGCAGCAAACGAGATAGAACCCTTTTTGAGGGGCTTTCACTGGTTGTTAATACTGGTGAGTTGCTGTACTTGCGCGGCCCTAACGGTGCAGGAAAAACCAGCTTACTTCGCATATTAACTGGGTTGAGTGCACCTGAGTCGGGCGCCGTTTTATATAACGGTGTAAACATTTCCGAAGACAAGACCGGCTATTATCGCGATCTTTTCTATTTAGGACATAAGAGCGGTACTAACGGCAGCCTTTCAGCCTTGGATAACTTATCATTTTGGTTAGCCCAACACAGTATATCGGTACAAGAAAATACGCTGTATGACGTCTTGGCAAAAGTAGGGTTAGTTGGGCTTGAAGATGTGCCTGTTAGGTATTTGTCGGCAGGTCAACAGCGTCGTGTGGCGCTATCAAGACTATGGCTTAAGCCAGCAAAGGTGTGGATATTAGACGAACCGTTTACAGCGCTTGATGTAAAAGGGGTTCACTTACTTGAAACAAGTATGAAAGAGCACGTTAGACGCGGTGGTCTTATTATTACCACTTCGCATCAAACACTGTCAGAAAATGCTGGGGAACACCGCGTATTTGACCTGGAGTACCGCTTTTAATGTCACTTTACCAAGGTATTTTTAAACGCGACATGCACATTGCGTTCAATCAAAAAGCGGAATTGGTGCAACCACTGATGTTTTTACTCATGGTGGTAACCTTATTCCCTTTAGGTGTAAGCCCTTCTCCTGATACCCTTCAGCGCATTGGACCGGGGGTAATTTGGATTGCGGCAATTTTGTCATCACTTATGGCAATGGAAAGACTGTTTCGCGATGACTTCCAAGACGGTTCGCTAGAACAGTATATGCTCTCTGGTCTGGCATTGCCGGCGGTGAGCGCGGTGAAGGTAGCTGCCCATTGGCTGGTCAGTTTTGTGCCTTTATTATTGCTTTCTCCACTGCTAGCGATGTTTTTGAATCTAACGGTCGATATGTATATCGCCCTCGTTTTAACATTGTTGCTGGGAACGCCATTACTTTCTTTAATTGGCGCCATTGCGGTAGGACTTACCGTTGGATTGCAAAAAGGTGGGGTGCTGTTGGCATTGCTACTTATCCCTGTCTTTATTCCGTTACTGATATTTGCCACGTCGGCTGTGGATTCTGCCGCACTGCAATTACCTTATCATGCGCAACTTGCTATTATTGCCGCCATGCTTTTATTGGCTGCGGCATTGGCACCGTTTGCCATCGCGTATTCTTTAAAAGTGAGTCAAAACTAATGTGGAAGTGGTTACACCCCTACGCGAAGACAGAGCGCGCGTATCAGCTCTGCCTAACTTTACAGCCTTGGTTTTGGGTTGGTGCTTTAGTGTGTCTGAGCATTGGCACTGTATGGGGGCTGGCATTTGCGCCTCAAGATTATCAGCAAGGTGATTCGTTTAGAATTATCTATATCCATGTACCTAGTGCAATCTTGTCTATGGGTACTTATGTCGCCATGGCAATTGCAGCCTTGGTGGGTATGGTGTGGCAGTGGCGCACTGCCTATATGAGCATGATTGCTATGGCGCCTATCGGCGCAGTAATGACGTTTATCGCTCTATTCACGGGCGCCGCTTGGGGCAAGCCAATGTGGGGCGCTTGGTGGGTGTGGGATGCACGCCTAACTTCAGAGCTTATTCTGCTTTTCTTGTACGTAGGCGTGATTGCGCTTTACGGTGCTTTTGAAGACAAACAGCAGGCAGGTAAAGCCGCAGGCGTGATGGCGCTGGTGGGCGTAGTAAATATTCCTATTATTCACTACTCGGTAGAATGGTGGAACACGTTACATCAAGGCGCGACTATCAGTAAATTCGATAATCCTTCGATTGCTCCTGAAATGCTGTGGCCACTGTTAATTAACTTGCTGGGTTTCACGTTTTTTATTGGCGCGGTAACTACAGTGCGTTTACGTAATGAGATTGTGCTTAGAGAGATGAACAGGCCTTGGGTACAAGCGCTAGCAATGAATAAAGCATTAAATCAACAACCTGGTGATGCGGCTACTGCTAGTTTAAAAGAGGGCAGTTAAGATGCAGTTTGAATCCTTTGCCGATTTTTTAAATATGGGAGGCTATGCATTTTATGTATGGCTGTCGTTTGGCGTTACGTTCTTAGCAATGGGCATTATCGCTATTCAGAGTTTTAGTAAACATCGCGACCTGTTAAAGCAGGTAGTGGTGGAAAAAGAACGCAAAGCGCGTATTAAAAAAGCACGACAGCAACAGCAAGACAACACCTAGTGTTAATGTGAAAAGTGAACTTAGCATTCATTTGCGTTTTTATTGTTTATTAGTTTTTTCGAAGTGAGAGTTGCATGAACCCGAGACGAAAGCAGCGACTAGCCGTAGTGGGAATTATCGGTTTTTTAATAGTAAGTGCAATTGGATTGATGCTTTACGCCCTAAACGACAGTATTGACCTTTTCTATACGCCAAGCGAAATCATTGAAGGTAAAAACGGCCAGAAACCGCAGGTTGGCCAGCGTCTTCGTATAGGCGGTATGGTGGTACCTGGCAGTGTGAAAAGGGATCAAGAAAGCTTAGCGGTGAGCTTTGACCTTATCGATACCGGCCCAACGGTTACCGTGACTTATACCGGTATCCTGCCTGATTTGTTCCGCGAAGGTCAGGGCATTGTGGCAACAGGAGTACTCACTGGCGCGAGCAACATTAAAGCGCAGGAAGTGCTGGCTAAGCACGATGAAGAGTACATGCCGCCTGAGCTTGCTGAGAAGATGAAAGGCATTAAGCACGTTAAACCTGAAAATATGCCTTCCTACGAGTCGACTACCGGCAGTGGAGGCAAATAAATAATGGTGCCAGAGATTGGAAATATTGCGCTGACGCTTGCGCTAGTGCTCTCTATATTATTGGCCGTTTATCCGCTATGGGGCGCTCACCGTCAGCACGAAGCGTTAATGGCAACCGCCAAACCGCTGGCGATAGGCTTATTTACCTTCACGCTTATTGCCTATGTATGCTTAACCTATGCCTTTGTAACCGACGACTTTAGTGTGGCCTATGTTGCCCAGCACTCAAATAGTCGACTTCCTATCTATTATAAAATTACCGCTGTGTGGGGCGGCCACGAAGGCTCATTTCTGCTGTGGGTGCTGATGCTTTCCATATGGACAGTAGCAGTGGCGATATTCAGCAAGGGTATTCCTCTTGCTATGGTCGCACGGGTGCTGTCGGTATTGGGAATGGTGGGCATCGGTTTTTACTTATTCATGCTGCTTACCTCAAACCCGTTTAACAGCATGCTGCCATTTTTCCCGGTCGATGGGCGAGATCTTAATCCGCTGCTGCAAGATTTTGGCATGATCATTCACCCGCCTATGCTGTACATGGGTTATGTTGGCTTTTCTGTCGCGTTTGCTTTTGCAATTTCAGCATTAATTTCAGGCCAGCTAGACTCAACCTGGGCACGCTGGTCAAGGCCTTGGGTCATTTCTGCCTGGGCGTTTCTTACCGTGGGCATTGCGCTGGGTAGCTGGTGGGCGTATTACGAACTTGGCTGGGGTGGCTGGTGGTTCTGGGATCCAGTAGAAAACGCCTCTTTCATGCCTTGGTTGGTCGGTACTGCGCTAATGCACTCGCTAGCCGTAACCGAAAAGCGAAAAGCGTTTAAGTCGTGGACCGTACTGCTGGCTATTGCCGCATTTAGTTTGAGTTTACTTGGTACCTTCTTAGTACGTTCTGGAGTGATTGTTTCGGTACACTCGTTTGCAAGCGATCCTACCCGAGGCTTATTTATACTGGGAATATTGATTGTACTTAGTGGCTTTGGCTTGCTGCTTTACGCTATGCGTGCTGCTTCACTTAAAAGCCCAGGCCGCTATCAAGCGTTTTCCCGTGAAGTGTTGTTAATGGGTAACAATGTATTTTTGTGCGCAGCAACACTGGTTGTATTGTTGGGTACACTACTGCCTCTTGTACATAAAGAGTTAGGTCTAGGCAGTATTTCGGTAGGCGCTCCGTTCTTCAATCAAATGTTCACGTTATTGATTGTGCCATTCGTACTAATGCTCGGTCTTGGCCCGCTTACGCGCTGGAAACAGCAAAAAGCCAGTGAATTACAAAAACAGCTATTAATCGCTGGCGGTATTGCGCTATGTGCCGGTGTACTAGTTAACTTTGCCTATGATGAACCAACCTATATGGGCGTTTTAGGCATGATATTAGTGTTTTGGATCCTCGTTACTACGGTGCAAGAGGTGATGCAGCGCTTATCGGCTATGCCATCAGGTAACAGTGATAATGCATCGGTGCTAGTTAAACTTCGCAAGCTTACGCCAAGTCACTGGGGAATGGTGCTGGGCCATGTGGGTTTTGCTATCTGCATTATCGGTATTACCCTTGTTTCAAACTACGAAATGGAGCGGGATGTTCGCATGGACATCGGCGATACCGTTTCTCTTGGCGGTTATGACTTTAGCTTTAGAGATGTCGTCAAAGTTCAAGGTCCGAACTTTGAGGCGGACAAAGGCGTATTCGACGTTTATCAAGACGGTGAATTGATCGCGCATCTAGAGCCAGAAAAGCGTTTGTATATCGTACAGCGTATGCCGATGACTGAAGCCGCTATTCACTCAAATCCTATAAGAGATTTATTTATCGCTATGGGCGAGCCTTTAGACAATGGCGCATGGGCCATCCGTATTTATATTAAGCCATTTGTGATCTGGCTATGGGCGGGCGCAGTGGTTATGGCTATAGGCGGTATCTTCTCTATTAGCGACAAACGTTACCGTATGGCTAAAGTAAAAAAGATAAAACGTGTATTTGGTGGGAAAGGTGAAAGCGACGCTGAGCAATCTCATGGTCAAGTATCCACTCCATCAAATGCGTCAGTGAAAGGGGGCGCATAATGAAAAAAGCACCACTCGTTGCTATTCCGTTAGTGTTGTTTTCTTTGCTGGTCATTTTTCTGTTTAAAGGGCTTTTTTCTGACCCCAGAGAGTTAGATTCTCAGGTTCAGGATAAGACGTTACCTGCATTCTCACTGCCAGACCTGATGAAGCCAGAGGTGACCTATACACCTGAAGATTTAAAGGGCAAGGTCACCATATTAAATGTATGGGGTGTATGGTGCGTGACCTGCGCTGTTGAGATGCCGTACCTAACTCAGCTAAAGAACGAACAAAACGTTCACTTTGTGGGTTTGTATTTTGATCAGGACTTAGACCCAGACTTTGGCACAAAAACACTGAGCCGTGTTCAGCAAGAAGTTACCGACATGCTCAGCCGTTACGGTAACCCTTACGCGTATAATATTTTTGATGTCTATCGCGATACGTCGCTCGACCTTGGAGTCACAGGAGCGCCAGAACACTTTGTTATCGACGCTGAAGGCATTATTCGTATGCACCACATAGGCGATATTAACGAGCGGGTGTGGAACTCCAAAGTTGGCCCGCTATATAACAAGTTGGTGGCAGAAGCGTCTGGCAAAACAGGTAATGACAAAAAGGTAGATGTAGATGCAGTGATGGCCTCAGAGCCTACATTGTCGAACACGCTTAATGAAAAGAATAATCAAAGTACCGCAATTACACAGGGAGGGGATTAATTATGTTATCGGACACTTCCTCCCACAGTCTCGCGTCCTTTAAAGCTATTGCCCTAAACGTTTTAGCACTGCTGTTTGTGCTCAGCGCTTATTCGGTAATTGCGGCAGAAGATAAGTTCTCTTTCGATACGCCTGCTCAGCGTGAGAGCTTTTTAAAGCTTACCGCCGAATTACGTTGCCCTATGTGTCAAAACCAGAATATTGCTGATAGCGACGCCATGATTGCCCATGACATGCGCCGAAAAGTTTACGCGTTGTTAAAACAAGGCAAAACAGAGCAGGAGGTGATTGATTTTATGAAGTCGCGCTATGGCGATTTTGTGCATTATCAACCGCCGGTTACGGCTGCGACCTTGTGGCTTTGGGCCGGTCCAGTCTTGTTTATTTTCATTGCCTTAATTGTGGTGGTTCGCCGCAAATCGGTAACACCACCAGAAGATATGGCTGCTAAGTTAGCTAAAGCAGATGAAATGTTGGAGCGAGAGAAAGAATGAGTTGGTCTGAGTTTTATATTATTGTTTCAGGCTTAATTACGCTTGTTCTACTAATTGTCGCTTTCCCATGGCTGCGTAATAAAAATCACGCAAAACAAGACAGTTTAAGCAATACGCAAATTGTTAAGCAGCGCCTTGCTGAACTTGATCGTGAAGTGCAAGAAGGGCTCATTAGTGAGCATGACAAACGACAAGCCGTTGACGAACTAAAACTAGCGCTGGTAGATGAAAGCGCATTTCAATCTCATAAAACGGGTAATGCAAAACTTCCGCTCGCGATTGGCGCCGTGCTTGCGATAGCCTGCGGAGTGATTGTATATGCGCAGGTAAACCAAATGGGTCGTGTTACCCAGGCGAGCCAAGCCATTGAAGCGTTGCCCGAATTGAGTCAACAGCTTGCCAGCGGTAATGCGAACAACCTGACCCAACAAGACATTGCTAGCCTTGCTCTCGCTATTCGCCAGCGTTTGAGAGAAGAGCCCGAAGATGACACGGGATGGATGTATTTTGGCAGATTGATGCTGAGTATTGGTCAAGAAGTGCAGGCCATTGAAGCTATTGATAAAGCGGTAAGTTTGGCGCCGTCTAACTCTGCTAATCGCATTACGCTTGCTCAGGCCTTGATGACCACAGGGGATGTAAACAACTTAGAACGTGCACAATCTATCTTATTGGGCTTGCTAAACGACAATCCAGCAAATGATAATCTTGCGCTGATGATGGCGGTGGTCTCTGCTCAACTTGGCGACCTTGAAAATACCCAGCGTTTTTATAAGCAAGTTGAAGGTAAGTTGCCAGCTGATAGCGATATGGCGCAACGTTTAGTGGCGCGTATAAAAGAGCTACAAGGGAATACCAGTGAAATGGCAGCGCTACAAAATACAGGTGCTGAAATTACTGATACACCAACAGCGCAAAATGCCAGTAGCGAAGCGAAAAATACTAGTAGCGAAGCTCAAAGTGATAGCAGCGAAGCACAAACCGGCTTTAATATTACGGTGAATTTATCTGACGACGCTAGCACAGAAGCGCCTAAAGATGGTTTCTTGATAGTGTTCGCTCAAGATGCGAACTCTGACAACAAAATGCCTGCTGCTGTGGTTAAACTGCCGATAGATGACTTCCCCGTTTCCGTTACTCTAACCACAGAGAACGCAATGATGCCACAATTCACGTTGGCCACGCTTTCTGATGTGATGGTTACCGCAAGACTATCCAAAGATGGTAATGTGGCAGTTTCAAAAGGCGAATGGCAAGGTAGTGTGAGTGCAAGCGTTACTGCCAACGAAATATCTTCATTAAGCGTTATTATTGATAAGGAATTATAAGTATGGAACTGTCTAAATCACTCGCAACCGGGTTGATTATTGCGGCAAGTCTTTTAGGTGGCTGTGCGAGTAACCATACTCAAGATCAGGCTCAAGCGTATTCTCAAGACGCTGGGTCGAACCAGGCTGTAGTGGATACTTCAGACCCCCGTGACCCGTTCGAGCCGGTTAACCGTGAAATCTGGGACTTTAACTGGGATGTGTTGGATGCCTACATCTTACGCCCAATAACCGTTACCTACGTGACTGTGATGCCTCAGCCTGCGCGAACTGGTTTGGTGAACATCACGGACAACCTACAAGAGCCTGCGAACTTTTTGAATAATATGTTTCAAGGCAAGGTTGATGATGGCTTAGATAGCTTGGCTCGTTTTTTAATTAACACCACAGTAGGGTTAGTTGGCACGTTTGATGTTGCGTCTAAAATTGGCATTGAGCGTAAACGCGAGCAGTTTGGTGAAACTCTGGCTGTGTGGGGATTGGATACTGGGCCTTTCTTAATGTTGCCCTTTTTAGGCCCAAGCGATCCGCGAAGCTTTACCGGTGATTATGTTGACGGCTTTGCGTTTCCGATGTCGTTACTCGAAGGGTCTGTAAACTTAGCGCGTATTGGTATTTCGGTGCTTGAAACAAGAGCCCAATTACTTGACCAAGAAGCGCAGCTTGAGCAGTCTGTTGATGACTATGCTTTTGTGAAAAATGCTTACTTTGAAAACTTGGAGTTTCGCGTTACCGACGGTAAAAGCGGCGATAAAGCCATTGATGATGAGCAGCTAGATGACTTTGCTGATTTTGAAGCAATGTTGGAAGGCAATGATTTTGATAGCTATGAAGAAACGTCGGAAGAAGGTGTTGATGAGTCGACAGATTCAGAAGATACATCAGTTGATGACAGTGAGAAAGCTAAGCTAAAAGAAAAAGACGCCAAGTCGAAAGACGGCAAATAGAGCAAGAGTAATAAATAAAACGATGTTGGATAAAGTTCGGGGGCAGGGTTTAGTTATTGTTATCTAACCTCAACTTCAACGTCACTCTAGCTATAAATGCCCGCACAAAAAAAGCCATGCTCAACAGCATGGCTTTTTAGTTCTAGGTATGTGAACAAGCCTATTGGCAGCGTTCAAACGACAAGCTAATCCTTTGGATAGCCCATCGGGTTTTGTGACTGCCAGTTCCATGTGTCGGCACACATGTCTTCCAAGCCTTTTTCTGCATGCCAGTTAAGCTCTGTAGCAGCTTTTGTTGGGTCGGCATAACAGGCTGCCACATCGCCGCTTCTACGCGGTGCAATCTTATAGGATACGGTTCTACCCGAGCCTTTTTCGAAAGCTTTGATCATTTCGATGACTGAATAGCCCTGACCTGTACCCAGATTGTATTTGTCTAAGCCCATGTTAAGGTTTAAACGATCAAGTGCTTTCAAGTGACCATTGGCAAGGTCAACAACATGGATATAGTCGCGAACGCCTGTGCCATCAACGGTATCGTAGTCGTCACCGAACACGCTTAGCTGCTCTAGCTTACCGGTAGCAACCTGAGAGATATAGGGCATTAAGTTGTTCGGAATACCGTTCGGATCTTCACCGATCTGGCCAGATTCGTGTGCGCCAACGGGATTGAAGTAGCGAAGCAATACAATGTTCCACTCGTTGTCCGATACGTAAAGATCGCTAAGCATATGTTCAACCATAAGCTTCGACATACCATAAGGGTTTGTCGGGTGGCCTGTGGCCATATCTTCACGTAGCGGTAGCGATGCTGGATCGCCGTAAACCGTTGCAGATGAGCTAAACACAATATTTTTTACATTGTGCTTCTGCATAGCTTTACATAGCGTTAGCGTGCCGTACACGTTGTTTTCATAGTATGAAAGTGGCTTTTGCACAGACTCGCCGACGGCTTTTAAACCGGCAAAGTGAATAACGGCATAAATGTTATGCTCGCTGAATATGTCATCTAACACGGCGGTATCGCGAATGTCACCTTGAACAAAAGTAACCGACTTGCCTGTTAACGCTTCTACGCGACGAAGTGATTCAGCACTTGCGTTTGCAAGGTTATCCAGCACTACAACACCGTAGTTTTGTTCAAGTAACTGTAAAACTGTGTGACTACCTATATAGCCTGCACCACCAGTGACTAAGATGGTCTTCATGCATTCTCCTTGCTAGACGGTTGCGCAATGTATTTAGCGCAGATGGAATATTGAATAGGTTTTACAACCAATGGATAAATTAAAAATACCACAAAAGCCCACAGTAACGAGGTCCAATTTGACGCGGTTTGAAGAATAAATGCGAATACGGGGACAATGACGAGTAACTTTAGCACATTAAGTAAAGTCTTCTCAGGGACAGATAGCCGCTTTGCGGCCTGATCAAGCAACTTAACGCGCTCTGTCAGTGGAAGACCTTTTAAGGCAGGAATGTCTCTGGTAGAAAAATAAAACTTCATAGGTTTGTGCTAAAGCCTTTAATAAAAAACCGCCGGAACGTTACGTT
>NZ_JAFLMX010000089.1:0-4295 GCF_017849675.1 Alteromonas sp. AO-Serp | reverse complement strand
CAACACTATATGGGGTGTTTTGCCTGTTGATATCAATACCTACGGTGAACCCGTAACGAGCGATCCCCATAATCTATCAGAAAGTTTTCCTTTCTTGCCTTTAGTCATAGAAATAGACAACGCTTGGTTGGACGATATTGACGTGTATTTCTTTGAAAACGGCGAAAGAAAGCATCACGTTACATTGGGCGATAACCAAATACACAGCGCGCGGGCCGAGCGCGCTAGAATGCCTTCCGTTTTTTATCGATTTACCCAGCAACAAACTATCGTTGTTTTCAGGTTCTCATCTAAAGACCCCATGACCATTCCGGTTTATCTAGGCCAGCCTGTCATCGCCAACGACAAGTCTACTGAAAACGCCTATTTCTATGGTGCGCTTTACGGTTCATTGGTTATTCTTTTGGTTTATAACTTGGTTTTATATAGCTACCTAAAAGAGCGAAGGTATTTACTATATTCCTTGTACCTTCTTTCTTTTCTGGCTTTTAATTTCACCTATACGGGGCACGGTTTTTGGTGGGTATGGTCTGACTCTGTATTCCTTCAGCAGGGGCTTATGCCCACGCTAATGTTCTTTTACCTTTTTAGCGCCGTACGGTTGACCATTGAGTTTCTCAACACTCAACTTTACTTACCTAAGCTTTACCGAAACAGGAAGTACATTTACGGAGGGTTAGGGGCGCTGGCAGTATTGATTATTTTAGTCGGTAGCCGTTCTTTCGCTGTTATGTCACAACTTGTCGTGCTAACTACAATTTCACTTTGGATGTTAGCTATCGGTATTTTTGCTTACAGAAATGGCGATACACTGGCTAAGTTTTTTCTGCTGCGGTACTCTGTGGAACTGGGGGCGCGACGGTATCAAGTCTCGCTACGTGGGGACTAGTGAGCTATTCGAAATGGGCATTTCGCGGTATCGAAATTGGTATGGTTTTAGAAATGTCTTTGCTGTCGATTTCTCTGGCCTTCAATTACAAGCAAGTACAACAGGCACGCTTGAGTGCCGAACGAGATGCGCGATTAGACCCGCTCACCTCGCTTTACAACCGACGGGCATTTGAAGATTTGGTCTATCCCATTTGGGAATTAGGAAAACGCAGTAATAAACACATGTCGGTTTTACTTATCGATTTAGACTGGCTTAAGCGTATCAACGACAAATTTGGCCACGATATGGGCGATAAAGTGCTGCAAAACGTGGCTAAAGAGATAAAGGGCCAAGTGAGAGGGTCGGATATAACCTTTCGCTGGGGCGGTGAGGAATTTTTGGTGTTTTTACCCAATACCCGGGCTAATTACGCCAAGCAAATTGCAGAGAACTTAAGGCTACATCTATTTAGCCATGATATTAATAAGTTGGTTAGGGTGACGGTGAGTATTGGCGTTTCTGGCTCGTACCCGGGAGAAGATGATCTAAACGTTTTGATAAAAGAGGCTGATCAAGCGCTCTACTTAGCCAAAGCCCAAGGGCGAAATAAAGTTGTGCTTTGGAATGAGAGGAAAGAGTAATCGCTGATTTATAAAAACAGAAATCTCACGTATTATTCTGTTTTCTTTTTTTCTAGGTAAGTCTCTCATGTACAAAGATTTTCAAGCAGAGTTGACGTGGGCCAGCCTGCATATGCCGCGCACTCGCCACGCTATCGCTTCTTTACCTGACCTGTCTAACGTAAAACTTGCTTGTAACATGCACCTAGACTTAAAGATGGCGCCTTTAGTTGAAGGGCTGCTGTCACGTGGCTGCGATATATTCCTTACTACCTGCAACCCTACCACGGTGCAAGACGATGTGGTTTCTTACTTAGTTGATAAAGGGGCAACAGCCCACGCATGGCGTGATATGAGCGATGCTGACTGGTCTGAATCATTCGATAAAGCACTGGCGTGGCAGCCTACCCATTTATGTGAAATGGGCGCGGACCTCACTACCCGACTGCATGAAAACGTAAAAGCAAACAAGCCAGTCCCTAGCATTATATCGGGGTTAGAAGCAACGGGATCAGGCATTAACCGACTAAACGGTATGGCGCCCAATTACCCCATCTTTAACTGGGACGATTTGCCTGTAAAAGAAGGCCTTCACAACAGGCACATGGTGGGCTTAAGCGCATGGCAAACCTTCTTCCAAACCACTCATCTAACCCTGCACGAACAAGTAGTAGTTGTTATTGGTTATGGTCTGGTAGGGCAGGGCGTTGCTGCCTCGGCTAAAGCGTTTGGGGCACAAGTTCAAGTTGCAGAACTTGATCCAGCAAGAGCGCTTCAAGCGAAGTACGACGGCTGGCCAGTGGTTGATTTAAATGAAGCGGCTAGCCAGGCTGATGTTATTGCCACTGCAACTGGTGCGTATGGCGTGGTGAATTCGAGTCATCTAGACAACATGAAAGACGGAACATTTATTTTAAATGTAGGCCATGTAGCCCAAGAAATTGATGTGCCTTACCTTAAAAACAACGCTACTCACAGTGAGCCAATGCCTTATGTAAATGCCTATAAACTGGGCGATAAAACACTGTATCTTCTAGCCGATGGCTCTATGTTTAACTTAACTGCGGGCTATGGTGACAGCATCAATGCCTTCGACGTAACTTTGGCCGTTATGGCGGCGGGTATCGGCTATATCGTGAATGAAGGCGCAAAAAGCGAAAGAGGCTTGTACTTGCTACCAGAGGCTGCGTGGAAAAGTGCACTGTGAAGCACAGCGAGTCATAAGCGAGTGTTTATCTTTAGGTACGCTGTACAAGCTGTACAAAAGGTCTAGCCATCTCTGCTTATCTCGACATTTCTATTGAATGTTGTACAGTGAGCCCGTTTTAATAAATTCATATTTAAGGCGGGCTGATGACCATTCCAACAGGCAATCAGTCTTGCGCCAGTGTAGGGACGAAAAAAATGGGTAAAATAATAGGTACAAAAACACCACAGCAGGCTTTAGATAGCCTTGCCAACATGACAGGCGATCTGCGCCCCATAGAACTCTCTGAATACAAAGCCCGAATTGCCAAGGCGCAGCATTATATGCAGGAAAATGGCATTGGTGCGCTCTACTTAAACGCGGGTACTAACTTAGCGTATTTTACAGGTATGCAGTGGTACGCCAGTGAGCGTTTAGTCGGTGCGCTCTTGCCTGCAAAAGGTGACCTTGTATATCTAGCTCCTACCTTTGAAATCGACTCTTTAAACGAACGCAAATTAGTGGAAGGCGACATAATTGGCTGGCAAGAGCACGAGAGCCCATATGCGCTTGTCATAGCTATGCTAGAAAAACTGAACACCGCTGGAGGCGATAAACTGGGTGTGGATGAGTCGACCCAGTTTTTTATCGTAGATGGTTTGAACAAGATGCTTGGCCAATCTTGGCAAATTATCAATGGTGCAGAGGTAACAGCACACTGTCGCATGCACAAATCTAACAATGAACTAGCGCTTATTCAACGCGCTATGGACATGACACTTGCTGTGCATAAAGCGACTGCCAGTATGCTTTATGAAGGTATTACTACTACTGAAGTTGAAGCATTTATTAACGATGCACATAAGAAAGTGGGGGCCGCTGGTAACTATTTTTGCATTGTACTTTTTGGAAAAGCCACCTCGTTTCCCCACGGCGTTAAAGACCCTCAAGTACTAAAGAAGAACGACTTAGTATTGATTGATACTGGCTGTAAGGTGCATGGCTACCTCTCTGATATCACGAGAACCTATTGTTTTGGTGAGCCAACCGATAAGCAACGAGCATTATGGGAAAGCGAAAAGCGCGCGCAGCTTGCTGCATTTAACGCTGCAAAAGTTGGTGTTCCCTGTGGCGATGTTGATAAAGCCGCGCGAGACAGCTTAGCTAAAGATGGCTTAGGACCAGACTATAACTTACCAGGTTTGCCCCATCGAACCGGGCACGGCATCGGTATGGATATTCACGAATGGCCTTATTTGGTGAAAGACAATCCTCACTCGCTAGCATCTGGTATGTGTTTTAGTAACGAACCTATGATCGTAGTACCAAACGAGTTCGGTATTCGCTTAGAAGATCACTTTTATATGACCGAAGATGGCCCTGTGTGGTTTACTGAGCCTAGCGAATCGATTGACTCTTTGTAAGTAAACTAAAATGAAGCTGCTCTTTGTTACGAAGAGCAGCTGTAGTGAGCGATTCCGCCAGCACTGAAAAATTCAAGTGGGCGCAGCTGGTAGTACTTATTCTCTACCTCTTTTGATTGCTCATCATAAGGCGCAGTAAGTATCTTCTGAAGTTCGTGAATTGGCGTAAAGTCACCTTTCTCTGCGGCTTTATA
>NZ_JAFLMX010000191.1:0-1082 GCF_017849675.1 Alteromonas sp. AO-Serp | reverse complement strand
AATGTCTATAAGAGACAGTTATAGTACTTAACGCGCTAAACTTGATGTACCGCACGCGGCTACCCAATATCATTCGTTTAAGGCAGCTGGGCATATCTCAGCGAATTTTAAGCATTGCCCTATTCACCGAGTTGCTTATTTACTGCGTAATAAGTATTCCAATTGGCATGTTCATCGGTTTTCAAGCTGCGTCATGGTTGTCACCTGTGATAAACGGTACATTTACGTCGTTGTTTAACGCCGTATTTGTTAACCCAGACGTTAATCTGCTTTTCACCTTCGGCTTCGCATTAACAACGACTTTTATATCGCTAGTTGTTTTTTCGTTAGTTTCTATAGTTAAGCTTTCAAATGCCCTAACCGTAGCGCCTGTCAAAAAAGAAAATGCGTTAGGCCAATTTGCCGTAGGTCTTATCTCATTATGTGCCCTACTACTGTTATTTATCGCTGAGGGGTTCGTATCTTCTGCTGCTTCAGCACTTTTCTTTGTTGCACTGTTACTCCTTACCAGCTGCGCGCTTATTCTTCTTTGGTTACCTATTTTCTCTAAGCTACTGACTAGATTTGTACCAAGACAGTGGCCCGTGTTTCACTACGTCATTGCTAATATGCATTTACTGTCTAGCAAAACCCGTCTCGCCGTTTGTGCATTCTTTATCGCGCTAACCGCAAATATTGGTATGAATACCATGACGGACAGCTTTAGAGACGCCACTGAACAATGGTTAACGCAAAGGCTTTACGCGCCTTTCTATCTGTACACCGACGCGCCACTTAGTCGTATCGAAACGTTATCTACCAAATCGTTACCTCCGCTTGCTTTAACTCCTTTACTTAAGGCCGAGGGAGCTGTCATTAGCTCACGTGCTCAAGAAGAGACACATAAAGAAACACATGAAGTCAGTAACAGCCCACCCACTTACGTTTCTATCAGTAGCTACCCCGTTCACCAAAACGGTAAAAAGGCGCTTGTCCTCGATGATGTAATAAACAACGACCTCAGCACAGCGTGGCGTGAGTTTACAGAAGGGAAAGGGGTATTCATCAATCAGCAATTAGCGTTTGCCCTTAACGCAAAGTTA
>NZ_JAFLMX010000242.1:0-8551 GCF_017849675.1 Alteromonas sp. AO-Serp | reverse complement strand
AATCAAAATTTACAATGAAATGAGACCGCACTTAGCATTAGATATGGAAACGCCTAACGCAGTGCATAATAGAAAAGGCCAGCTTCGAGAGCTGGCCTAATAACTGTCAACCTATATTAGGACGACACAAATGAAGCACGCCCGTTAAGCGTGGACTTCATTCTTTCACTTTTTATTTCTTAGCAGTAGTCGAACGACGACGAAAGCCAATCGCTGCAGCTAGCAGGGCAAGAATTCCTCCCATTGCTCCACCTGAGCTATCATTGTTTTCTTCTTCCTCTTCAACTACGTCTGCTTGTAGGTCAAAGGTTGCGATGAATGGGTCGTGATCTGAGCTTCTAAATGGACCAACATCAGTAAAGGCGTAACCGTCTTCATCTGGGTAATAACGAAGCGCTTGATCGTACTGCAACTGGTAAGCTTCAACTGAGTTGATGTTCCAGTGAGCACCGTCAATGGCGTCTGCAAGCATAGCTTCACTTGCTAGTACGTGATCTAAACTACCCACCTGTTCAGTTCCGTAGAACCAATATGAGAAGCCTTCTGCATCAAACTCTTCAGCCAAGTTGTGATAGCCGAAGCTAGACTCTACGTCCACTGACGAGCCTTCATCCATACCTGTATTGACCGCAGTCGTAATAGTGTATCCACGAGACTCAGGTGTGTAATCGGTAAGTACAGCTACTGGATCTTCAGCGCTATAAGCGTTTAAGTCGCCTAAGATAACCTTGCGCTCTGGCAGGCTCTCATCACTTAGCGCGTTGCCTAATGTGATAGCTGCCGATACACGAAGTGCGTTACAGCTACCCTGAATCGTGGTAATTTCAGACGGCGCTTCTGCCACATCTTCTGCACACTGTGAACCTTTTGATTTAAAGTGATTCACGGCAACAAGGAACGATTTGCTGCTTTCAGTGTGTACAAACGATTGAAGAAGGCTTGGGCGCATGCGTGCCAGGCTATCTTCATCAATTTGTTGCTCTGGCATAGCAACTACCATGGCATCATTTTCTGGCGTCACTACTGTAGCTTTGTATAACAAGCCTACAGTAATCGCATCCGTACCAATTTCACTGCCATCACTGGTTGCGATGAATGAGTATTGCTCGGTTTCACCAAGTTCGGCGTTAATAGCATTAACTAGAGATTGGATAGCGCTATCTTCACCAAAACCATCGTTTTCGATTTCCATCAAACCGACAACGTCTGCGTTAAGGTTAACGATAGCTTCAACGATACGACCCTGTTGCAATTCAAACGCCACTTCATCGTCTGCGCCGCGGTTTTCGTCATAATCGAAATTTACGTCGCCATTTGCATCTACTTCACCATTAAAGTAGTTAAGCACGTTGAACGTAGCAATAGATAGGTTGCCTTCTGTAACCACTGGGTTTGCTTCGCGAGAAGACGTTACTTCGATAACGTCGCTTGGATTAATTCTGTAAGTGCCAAAACTGTAGTTTAGTGGGCCAGCAGCAGAAACCGAATCACCAATGCGAATGGCATTAGCGTAGCTGAAAGTAGGGAAGTAATTAAGTGCATCTGGGTACTGCGAGCTGCTGTTATCTTCGATTGTAAGAAGGCTTGTCTCGCTCGCTTCTTCTGCCGCAGTATAAGCTTCTGACAGAGGCGCAGCTACGTCGCTTGGTTGGCGTTTAATTGTATCGCTAACAACGATTTCACCAAAACGCCACAGGTTGTTTGTACTCGTCACTGTTGCATCAGTCACGCTAACAACCATACCTTCAACGGTTTCAAGGTCAAGTTCGTACGGCATAGAAAGTTCTACCGCTGCTACAGCATCCGCTGTACCACAATCAAGTGCAGCCACATCACTATCCATAGCAAGTGTGGTCATACCGTAGTTTTCTTCTACTTCACCGTAAAAGCGAACCAGGTTACCTGTTTCAACGTCGACAGAACCTTCTACAAATAAGCCTTCAGACGTGGCGTCGTCAGCGTCGTAATCAGACGCTTCTTCTTGGACAAAGAAGCCGCCAGCACGTGTGCCAGTTACAATAGCTTCAATTATAACGTTATTGCCAACTTCAGCAGAGCTGCTTTCACTGCCCTGTATAGCACTAATAAGTGTCGCGTCTGCACCGCAAATACCTAGCTCAACAGCAGGCTCTTCTGGAACTTCTACAACGTCACCGCCACCTTCAGTGGTAAATGTACCCGCTGGAAACGGCGTTGCAGCGTCAGTGTTAGTGGTCGAGCCATCAAGCGCGTCAACACCACTGTAAGTCCAGTTAGATGCTTCGAAACTGCCGCCATTTGCTGTTTGACCTGACGTACGGTATGCCCAACCGTCTAGGTACTCCCACGCGGTGCCACTACCGTCGGTGTTGATATCGCCAAACGTGTCAATAACGCTGCCATCTTTAAAAAGCTCAATAGCGTCGTCACCATTAATACCCATTGATGAAGTATCGTAGTCTGGTGCAGAACCGAAAAACGCAGTAAATCCATCAATTTCTGATGCTACGTAGATATAAGTACCAGCGCTTGCAGACGCACCAGCTGGAAACGTAAACTCTTCGCCATCAGTACCGCCGCCGTTGTTTGCAGTTCCAAGGGCATAGGTAGATAAATCTGCTATGTCATTGACTACGAAAAGTTCAACTGCTTTTGGAACACCACCGCTTAACGGTCCATCGATAACACCACTAATGACTAAATCGTTAGCTTGGATGGCGGTTGAAGAAAGTGCAGAAATGATTCCTGCAGATAGTAAAGTTAATGATGTTTTCACGTCATTTTCCCTTTGTAGTTTTCATTATTTTTAATTCACATAATTACTGCTTCTGCTTTTGCCGAAATAGAAAAAACAGAGTGATATGTGAAGCGCAATTTTCTTATTGCTTGAACTACACTAAGGGCATTTGTAATGGATAGGAATGACTTAACCTTATTCAAGCTGTTTTTAAAATATTACTTAAATATCAAGTTCTTACCATCTATAGGTAAGTTTACTCATACCTTTAACTCTTAACCAAAAGCTAATATAGGTGTTAAGTAATGCTAACGACACGTCTATGACAACAGTTCGTCGGGTAAAAAATACGCTTTTTATTGATATCTTTATTTCAGCGCACGAGTGAACAGCGCATGATCATCAACTACTTGTTCTGTATAAAGATTTGCTATTTTTACGAGCAGGCTTTTTACTTGAGAAAAAGATGTTGATGCTGACGACGCGAATCGTGTACTTCTTCTATCGCCTCGGCAGTGAGCTAGCGCAAGGCTATACCCGCACAATTCGGCAAGATACCAATCCGGATAGATAATCACCCACGCAGCGAGATTTAAAATGTTCGTAATCGCGGCGTGTTGCCGCAGGTATAGTGGCTCTACATCAAGGTAACACAACAAAGAGTACGGACATTTTAAACTCGCCCTCCGGGAAGGTCTGGCAAGCTTCCTAGCTTCATTGTGGGAATTTGAAAGGGAACAGCCATTCCTGCATTCCCACGCTTCGCTAGGAAACTTGCCAGCGCCTTCTGAGTGGGCGATTATCTGTGTGGATTGGTATTATACTCAAAGCCACCATTTATCGCTTTATTTCCCATTGCAATATCTTGTGGGTCGATTCCCACTTTAGCGTGATGTCGGGAGCGAACCAGGTAATGCGCATTTTCAAACTTAACTTCATCAAGCACCAAGTCGGGTTTTCGTTGCATTCTTCGTTGGCATCGAGCTGTAAGGTGTGCAGCATTTAGGCGATTAACCGGGTTAAAATCTGGAAAGTAATAAATAGGCGCCGCAACACGTTGTTGCTTAACCTCGACAATATGACAATGCGCAAAGCTTGCTGAATTATGTGGTTTTGCTGGTCCTACTAAAAAGTAGTAGCGCACCATATTTACCGACCCGGTGCCCGCGTCCAGGCGTTTCACTATATCGACTACCGCATCGTCCATGTAGGGAGCAAAAGCTTCTAGTAGCGTGGCGTATTCTTGTGGGCTTAGGGTAGAAAATTTCTCACTGTTGGCCTTAAACCCCAAGGTCTTGCCATCAAAATGAACGGCTTTAGCCAGCGCACTTTTAACCGTGAAGTCTTCTCCTCCTGCGCTGCGGGCTTTGGCTTTTTTATATAGTTTGGTCAGCTTGCTTGGCACGGCATCTGGGCAGTAGTCTACGGCTTCGTTAATCACCATGGCGTTTTCTACTACTTGGCTACAGGTTTCTACATAACGCTCAATAAATGCGTATTGCGCATTAATAACCTGCTGGTGGCTGACAACAGGTTTAGTGATGTCGATGCTATCGCACGCATACTTTCCATCAACTGCGCCTAGGCAATGTATCTGGGCAAGGTGCAATGAAGTGAGATAACGTAGCAGATCCCAATGTGCTTTGCCGACGCACGCATCATCAAAGTCGTTGGGTGAGAAGATCACTGTATCTCCGTGAGACCCTTCTTCTGTGAGAAAGCCAAAATTGGAGGTATGACAGTCTCCCATCACGCTGGTGAGGGGAACTGTCTCGCATTCTTTAGGAAAATTGATAAGGCCAGCTTTTATATCAGCGTAAAACAGCTGCGCACTGCCTCTGTAGAAAACAAAGGGGCTGGCCTCCATTTTTGCATGCTTTGCCAAAGTGCGAGATGGCGCGTGTCCATCGATTAGCATTATTTCGTGGGAGATGCGCTGTAGTCGGGAATGGGTCATAGTTTTCTCATTCAGCAGAATTTAGCCGGTGAAGCCGTATTGCAAAACAATCAATCTATTTTGGCTCAATTTTCATCGTTCAATTCAATAACCTGATTAAGCGATTCATTTTTACCAATTAGTTTTTTGTGATTGTGCGCGCTATTCTTATCACCAGTTTCGAGAGACATGAATTTCGCGTTACGTGAATATCTTCACAAAACTGCAAAACCATGTCGACACAATAAACGTAAAGTTTGTATTCGTATGTGTTTAACGTGCGAAAATAATTTAAACCAAATGGAGAATTAAACATGGCATTGATTAATACTGCTATCAAACCTTTCAAAGCAACTGCATTTAAAGATGGCGAATTCGTAGACGTAAGCAGCGAAGACATCAAAGGTAAATGGGCAGTTTTCGTATTTTACCCAGCTGACTTCACATTTGTGTGTCCAACTGAGCTTGGCGACATCGCTGACAAGTACGAAGAACTTCAGTCACGTGGCGTAGAAGTATTTTCAGTATCTACTGACACTCACTTCACTCACAAAGCATGGCACGATTCTTCTGACACGATCAACAAGATCAAATTTGCAATGATTGGCGACCCAACAGGCGAAATCACTCGTAACTTCGATTGTATGCGTGAAACTATGGGTCTTGCTGACCGCGCTACATTTGTTGTTGACCCAGAAGGCATCATCCAAGCAATGGAAATCACTTCTGAAGGTATCGGCCGTGACGCAGATGACCTAGTGCGTAAAGTTAAAGCCGCTCAGTACGTTGCAAACAACCCAGGTGAAGTTTGCCCAGCTAAGTGGAAAGAAGGTGAAGCAACTCTAGCACCTTCACTTGACCTAGTAGGCAAAATCTAAGCAGCACGCTTAGCGCTTAATATATGAAAGCTCAGCGCTTCGTGCATTGCACAGTATTAAGCAAATAATTTGTAGGGAGTGGGTCTCCACTCCCTGATATTAATTTCCAATTTCCGCTTATGTTGTTGACCCTTCAAAAGGTTGGCGGGGATCGGCGTGTCGAAAATAAGGCAGAATAACCGTGTTAACTAAAGAAATTTTACAAGCATTGAAATCATATGCAGAGTCAATGCAAAAAAACGTAACCTTTGTCGTACAGACCGGTGAACATAGCAAGCGTGAAGAGCTTGTGACGTTTCTGTCCGACATTGCTTCAGTAAGCGAAAAATTAAACGTAGAAGAGCGTGACACAAATGGTGAGTTGCGCAGTGCAATCAGTTTTTTGTTGGAAGCTGACGGCGAAGATACGGGAATTCGTTTTTCTGGTATCCCTGGCGGTCACGAGTTTAACTCGCTTGTACTTGCCATGCTGCATGCAGCGGGTACTGAACTTAAGCTAGACGATAGCGTTAAGTCGATGGTGAAAGCGGTGAATGAACCACTTAATTTTGAAGTGTTCATTAGCTTAAGCTGTCACAACTGCCCTGAAGTCGTACAGGCACTTAATCAATTCGCTTTGATTAATCCTAATATCAAGACCGAAATGATCGACGGCGGGTTATATCAAAATCTAATTCAAGAGCGCGACATCCAAGGTGTTCCTAGCGTATACCTTAATGGCGAGCTATTCGCGAATGGTAAAGTTGATGCCTCTGTGCTTATCAACAAGTTAATTGAACGCGACCCTAGCCTTAAAGAAGCAAACAAAGGCGATGCGTTACCACTTCAAGACGTAACGGTTATCGGTGGTGGTCCAGCAGGCGTTGCTTCGGCGATTTACAGTGCCCGTAAAGGCCTTAAAGTTGCCATTGTTGCTGAAACTTTTGGCGGCCAAGTTAAAGATACCATGGGTATCGAGAACCTTATCTCAGTACCTAAAACAACGGGCCCTGAGCTTGTTGGTAACTTGATGGAGCACGTCCGCGATTACGACATTACGCTCAAAGAGCACGTACGCGTTGATAGTATTGAGAAAGGCAATATTAAAACCATTACGCTTTCTTCTGGCGAACAGATCCGCACTCGTACGGTTATTGTTGCGACAGGCGCCCGCTGGAGAGAACTTGGTGTTCCGGGCGAAAAAGAGAACATCGGTAATGGTGTTGCGTACTGCCCACACTGCGACGGCCCTTTCTTCAAAGGTAAAGACGTAGCGGTCATTGGCGGTGGTAACTCAGGTATTGAAGCGGCACTTGACCTTGCAGGCATTGTAAAATCGGTGACGGTATTTGAATTTATGCCAGAACTAAAAGCGGACAAGGTACTTATCGATCAAGCTCAAAAGCGCGATAATATTACCATTATCAAGAACGCGGCAACGCGCCAAATTACTGCTGAAAATGGCAAAGTGAACGCAATTGAATACCAAGATCGCTCAACTAACGAAGTGCACACCCGTGAACTTGCAGGTGTATTTGTTCAAATTGGACTTGTGCCTAACAGTCAGTTTATGAAGGGCACGGTAGACATGACACAGTATGGCGAAATTATCGTTGATACTAAGTGTCATACATCTGAGCCGGGTATATTTGCAGCCGGTGACGTAACAACAGTACCGTATAAGCAAATTGTTATTTCGATGGGTGAGGGCGCGAAAGCATCGCTTGCTGCATTTGAATACTTGTTAAGCCATGAAGTGGTTGAGTCTGAACAGGAAAGTGAAGCGGCATAGTCATTAGCTTTTCACTTCTCATGAGAGTTAAAGCCGAGCTAACGCTGTTAGTTCGGCTTTTTTGTATGCGCGTATCTTTATGTTACTTAACAACCTCGGTTAACGCGTTTTCTGTTACTTATTGATGTTAATGTTAATGTGAATGATACTGGTTATCATTTGTGTAAATTTTTGCTAAATTAGACGAAAGTACTAATGCAGCCTTCATTTCACTTCATTCTTGTAATAGGCGAATTGATGGGTCTTAAAAATAAATCACAGAAAGCACTCAACATGAATAAGAAATTACTCAGCTTGGCGGTAGCGGCTATCTTAGTGTCTCACGCACATGCTCAGGAAGATAAAAGTGGCGCTGGCTTAGCTATAGATAAGCGAGAAGCAACAGCGGAAAAAGCAGAAGCGAATGCAGTAGAAAAGATTGAAGTAGTGGGCATGCGTTCTCCGTTTGGCGCAACAAAAACAAATACACCGATTGTTGAACTCGCCCGTACAATTTCCATTGAAACCGCATTAGATTTAAAGCAAAAAGGTGTGTTAAATCTTTCTCAGTCTGCCACCTATATGGCGGGCGTGACGGGGGAGTCATACGGATACGCCACCCGAGTCGATTCCATCTCTTCCAGAGGATTAAGTATTCCGCGCTATCGCGACTCAATTCAAGAGTTGTTTGGCAGCTATAATTCTACGCGAGCTGAAATTTACACAATGGAACAGGTTGAGCTGCTTAAGGGGCCTGCCTCTGTACTTTACGGTCAGGGCTCTCCCGGTGGCATAATGAACTATGTGTCAAAAACGCCCACGTTAGGCAAAGGAAGCGAAGTGGTGTTGTCCTACGGAAACTCCGACCGCGCGCAAGTTGGGGTAGATGTAAACGGCAGCCTGTCTGAAGATGATAAGTGGATGGGGCGTTTTGTTGGTATATATCGTAATGCTGACTCTCAGGTTGATTACGTTAGCGATGACACCCAAGTATTCATGCCGTCACTTTCCTTCATGCCTTCTGACGATACAACGCTAACGCTTATCGGGTTATTCCAAGATACTGATAGCGATACAGCAGCGCAGTTTATTCCTGTGGAAGGCACATTATTGCCTTTGGCTGACGGCACTTATTTACCCGACCAAGATGTTTACGCAGGTGAACCAGGGTTTAATAAATTTGATACTAAGTCGAACCAAGTTACCTTACTTGGCGAGCACTTGATAAACGATACAACGTCACTTTCATTTACTGCCTTATGGCGAGATGG
>NZ_JAFLMX010000291.1:0-15972 GCF_017849675.1 Alteromonas sp. AO-Serp | reverse complement strand
ACGGACATTTTAAACTCGCCCTTCGGGAAGGTCTGGCAAGCTTCCTAACTTCATTCTGGGAATTTGAAAGGGAACAGCCATTCCTGCATTCCCACGCTTCGCTAGGAAACTTGCCAGCACCTTCTGAGTGGGCAATTATCTTTGCGGATTGGTATATAGTGGATTACCCATCGGATTCAATGGTGGGTAGACATCCACACCTCTAGCTAGATGGCCTAAAACTATAGTCTTTATTAGTTTGCGACCTTAATACAGTGTGTTGCGAGAACCCGTTTGGGCCGGTGTTTCGTTAAGTGCTGGTTTTCTAGGTTATTTATGCAAAACAATTAGATGAGTGGTTATGCGTAACCTATCTTGGGTGGTTGTACATAACACCGAAGCGCTTAACGGCAGACTTTCCTTAGTCTGCCGCCAGAATTTTAATTCTGTGTTGAGAATCGTGATAGGTGTTTAATAGCCTGACTTAATAAATCGACATTTAGCGCTTCTTTGCTGCGCTTGCCGGTCGCCATGTCGCTTATTTCATAGCTGCCGTTACTAAGTACGTCAGTACGTTTATTGTCATGGAACACAACAATGCGTTCACCAGAGGTGCTAACTAGCCATGGTCTTGAAGGAGAAAGTAAGCTTTGGCCAGTAGAATAAAACGTAGCAGGGGCGTTACATCCCAATGCTCCTAAAATGGTAGGCGCTAAATCTTCCGTGCTGGCTAAGCTAGCATTCAGTTTAAGGGTACTGTACAGCGTGCCTTTGCCACTTTCGCTACCAAAGCCAGTTGCAACAATCACATCGTGTTTACGCGCTAACGTGTTTTTCACATAGCTTTCGATATCAGCACTCTTCAAAAACGCAATATGCAAACCATCATGATTGTTGCTCAGTGGTTGCAAATATCCCGCTAATTGAGGCAACGGCAACGCTTCATCGCTGTGGATAGAGACCGGCATGCCAGACCCCAATGGAAGCGCTAATAACACCGGACGCTTTTGAGATAAAGCGTCTTGGTATATTTCGGGAACACCAAATAGCGTAGTAGTCATTAAGCCTTCTATGCTGCTGGCGGTCGAATAGTAATTGGCTACTTTGTTTAAGGTGTTGCGCTTAATGTTACTTAAGTCCACCACCTGTTCGTTATCAGTCTGGACAACCACGGTTAAGTTTCTATTAGTTTCAATAGAACAATAAACCGGCTCGGCTGGGTAAGTGATATTGTGAATATCAGGGTTGAACTGAAGTTGTTTTCTTTCTTCATAAGCCGCTAAGTCAAGCAAGCCATAACGCGACATCGTCGTTTTAGCAGTCGCAGGATAAGAAAGCGGAAACATGTTGTCCTGCTTGATGATAGGTTGATACAACTTGGCATCAGCCCACACGTGTATAGCGTGACTGGTAACAAAACAGCTGACAAAAAATGTAGTAACAGGGATGCCCACTTTATGGCGAGTGAAGCGTTCAACACGTTTCCAGATTGCATTGGCTAAGACCAGCTGGAAGCCAAGCCAAACGATAAACAGAAGAAATAAAAATGCCCACTGTTGCCAGCTTTCTATCGCCATTGTTGACTGAGCTTCACTGCGCAGTAAATCCGCGGCGTGAAAGCTAATATGGAAGCCTGTGCGATTAAATAGCAACGCATCGAAAGCCAAGAGCGCTAGCCCCACAGCTGCAATAATAGACGCGCTGACCTTTATGACTCTGGGGTTGTTAACCAAATAGCAAAGAGGGAGAATAAAAATGACAAAGCCAAAAAAGGTCATAAAACCAATATGACCGAACCAGTTGGCTAGAAGATACAAGGTGCCGACACCTGTGCCAGGCATAGGTGATGAGAAAACAAAAATCGAGGCAATAACTATGGCGATGATAATGTTCGCCAAGGCAAACCAATGCCCCCAATTTACCAGTTTAGTAACACGCTGGCGACGAGGTGATTCGGCAAGTATCATGCAATCCCTTAGCTATTTTTAACGCTTTTCTTGAGTACGTCGGCAAATTGCGTTGCCATGGCTTCGCGATTTTCAGGGGCTACCTGAGTATTTAAAATGTGCGTAATGACATTTCCTAATACCATAAGTGAAAGATCGCGGTTTGCACCGCCTTCTTCAAGGGTTAGAATAACGTTATTCATTAGCGTTTCGAATTCGTCGTTGCTATAGCGGCTCTGTTGGGGCATTGCTACGCCTCTTTTTTATGATTTCTTTGATAAAAAGAATGGTTTTACACGTAAAATGATTATAATCGTTGTTTGAGTGAGTACAATCATTCATTCTAAAATCCCGCAATTCTTTGGATATTTCTGACACTTTTTAAGCAACAGGACACCCGATACTCTATGAGTGCACTGATTCATCACTTTGTTGTACATCGTTTGATTGTAAACAAAGAAGAGAAAATTGAAGCAATTCCACGTGACAACTGCTTAGCTGTTACTCCGGAAATCGAGCTTCTTGCCCATCAAATAAACCACAGTTTCAATGCTAAACCTGGAAAAGGGGTTGGCCACTTCGTGAAGGAAGTTACCCGTGAAGCAAAAGTGGAGAACGAAGATGGCGAAGCGACTACGCAAAAAAGCACCGAGAACGTAGCAGAGTTCGCGGAAGGCCTTAAGCAATACATGGATATTCAAAAAGCGGCGGGTGATAACGTTGAAGATGCATTCCATGCGTTTTCGGTATCAGCGACCAATCGCTTAGTTCGCACTTTGGCAGAAACGGGTACGGTTGAGACCGGTTTTCTTATTTTCTGCCAGTATGAGTATTTAGCCACACAGTATTTGATGATTGCATTGTTAAATACCCGCTCGCACGTTGAAGTGACAAACTCTTTAGACCTTTCCGCGCGTGAACACTTGGATTTAGCAAAAATGCAGCTCGCTGTACGGTTCGATTTAACCCAGTGGGATATTCAGCCAGAACAGCAGCGTTACGTTAGTTTTATTAAAGGTAGAATGGGACGTAAGGTATCAGACTTCTTTATGCAGTTTGTAGGCTGCGAAGAGCTGGTTGATGTTAAACAGCAAAATAAACAATTGATTTCTACAGTTGATGCCTACCTAGCCAGTGAGTCACTAGACCCGCAAGAGCAGCACCAGCATAGAGAAGAAGTTAAATCATACTTTAAAGAAAAGATTGATGCGGGCGAGAGTTTATCGGTAGATGAACTGGCTAACCGACTCCCACAAAATGAAGAAACTAGCAGTAACTTTTCTGCGTTCACACAGTCTATGGAAGTACCGCTTGAAAAAGAAATTCAGCCAGACCCTGCAGCGCTGAAACAACTTGCTAAATTTACCGGTCAGGGCGGTGGTATATCGCTTAGCTTCGAACGCAAATTAATGGGCGATCGGGTATTTTACGACCCAGCTACGGATACGCTAACAATCCGTGGAATTCCACCTAATTTAAAAGATCAGCTTAATCGCCAATCTTCAATGGACTAGTCGCTGCGAAGCAAAGATAAAAAACGTATACTAGTTAGTAGAATATAAACTCGATTCAAGGGTGTTATGCAATTATTTGTAAATGATTTGACAGTGATGGACTTCTCTTACCTTTGCCCAAAACGCGGCATGGTAGGGGAAAGCTGGATTGTCGATGTGATTTTGGACGGTGAGCTCAACGAAGAGAGCATGGTTCAAGACTTTGGTCACGTGAAAAAGAACTTAAAGCGACTAATCGACGAATATGTTGATCACAAGTTGCTTGTACCTGCTGAATACAGCGGTTCAGAGGTTATTCACGACGACGATTCTGAACAGGTAGAAGCGCGCTTTACCTGCATTGATGGGCGTAGCATCATGCTACATTGCCCCGCTGAAGCTTATGCATTTGTTTATTCTGATGAGATAAACATGGAATCTGTTGGCGTTTACTTAAAAGAAGTATTGGCGACTCATCTTCCAGAAAACGTTGAAAACATTACGCTGCATTTACGTGAGGAAGTCATTAATTCTCCGTATTATCACTATACCCACGGGCTTAAAAAGCACGATGGTAATTGTCAGCGCATAGCGCACGGTCACCGTTCGCGTATTGATATTATCCTTGACGGCAAAGTGTGTGTTGAAAGTCAGCAGTATTGGGCTGACCGTTGGGCCGACATCTATATAGCAACCCGTGAAGACGAAATAGCGTACAGCGACAGAAAGCTTAAAGGTCAAGTATCAAATGAAGCGGATTACTACTGTTTTGCTTACGAGTCGTCACAGGGCTATTTTGAACTATTAATTCCTAAGTCAGATTGTGAAGTCATCGAAACCGACTCAACAGTTGAGTGTTTGGCGCAGTATCTGCTTGAAGAGCAGAAGAAACGCACGCCTGATGGCGTTTGCCAAGTTATTGCTTATGAGGGCGTAGGTAAAGGCGCCACAGTAAAGGGTTAACATTCGACTACTGCTCGTTATAGAGAAAGGAAACATCTATGGCATTCACGCTTTCAAAAAACGCATTGCATAGCGCACTATCTCGTGTAATGAGTTGTGTAGTGGCAATTAGCACAGTTGCCTCTATGCCATTTGCTTACGCAGATGTAGAGTTAAACGGCCAAAACGAAGCGTTATCTAGTCAAGAGCAAGTAAACGTTGTGTTGAACGGTAAGTTTACGCAAGGTGCCTTACTGCGCGGGCAAGCTCCCGCTGGGGCCAAAGTAACGCTTAATGGCGAAACTGTTCAAACCAACAAAGACGGAAAATTTGTTGTTGGCTTTGAACGGGAAGCGCCGCTGCAGCAAACGTTAGTTGTAAAATTAGATAACGGCCAAAAGTGGCAGCGAGACATTACCCTTGAAAAACGCGAATACAACATTCAGCGAATTGACGGGCTAGAGCAAAAAATGGTTTCTCCGCCAGCAGAAGTGACGGCGCGTATTAAGCAAGACAATATCAACGTAGCTAACGCGCGAAGCGGTAATACTGATTTAGATGCATTATTCACCCGGTTTGAATGGCCTGCGAAAGGCGTTATTTCCGGTGTTTACGGTAGTCAGCGCATTCTAAATGGCGTGCCGAAATGGCCGCATTATGGTTTGGACATCGCCAATGAAACGGGCACGCCTGTGTATGCACCTGTTGATGGTGTGGTAACAATGGCTGATGATCTCTATTATTCGGGTAACACCTTGATTCTCGACCACGGCATGCGCGTGTTTTCAACGTTTCTTCATATGGATACTATTACGGTAGAAGTGGGTGAAACCGTTAAGCAAGGCGAGCAGATTGGAACGATAGGTTCAACAGGGCGCTCTACAGGCCCGCATCTGGATTGGCGTATTAATTTGGGCAACACTCGTTTAGACCCACAGACTATCATTTCGGGGTCTCCCGAAGAGTAACCATTAATTTGATTTAGCTTTAACAGTCATAAAGAAAAAGGCGCTTTCAGGTAAACTCTCAAAGCGCCTTTTTAGTTTTTACGCGACAGGGCGGAGTTATTTTCCCAGCCACTGATTAAGCTTTTCTTCATCAGTGATTTCAAAGTAAGCCATTTCTTTTCTTGCCTGAGTTACCTCAAGAGGCAGGGTTAGAAGCCGCCCGTCTCGAATAAGCGTTAACTCTACCTGCGACGTTTGGGCATTATCTAATAGGCGCTGAAGCTTCTGGGCATTAACAATGTGGCCGTTTAACGCAATGATGACATCGTTTAAAAGAACACCTGCCTTCATTGCGGCAAGACCCTCAAATACCTGCATTACCGTAAGTCCGAAGGTAGCTGGCTTTAACGTAGCGCCAAGCTGATTTTTAATAGCAGGCAGCGAGGAGGCACCGCCTTTATCTTCACCTGACACGCGAGCACGAACCGCATAGTTAACACCCATTTCAGATACTAACGAAGCCAATTCTACATCGTCTGTGCCATACACCACGCGATTTAAGTATTCTGAAACATCAATGCCAAAATGCGTTGTACATAGATTTTGGATCACGTCATCAGGCGTACCTTTTTCATCCACGCCATAGTGTTTCCACAATAACTGCATCAAGGTATCTAAATTCACTTGTTCGTTTGACTGCTTACGAAGGAGTAAATCTAACCCAAGGGCGATAATGCCTCCCTTGGTGTAATAACTTACGATATTGTTAGTAGCGCTCGCATCTTGCTTATAGAATTTTGTCCATGCGTCGAAACTACTTTCAGCTGCACTTTGTTTAAAACGACCAGCGTTTTGCAAAAGTCGACTGACATTTTGCGCAACAATATCGAGGTATTTCTGTGGTTCAATAACGCCGGCTCTAGCAAGGGTGACGTCATCATAGAAACTGGTAAAGCCTTCATAAATCCACAGCTGATTGGTGTATGTTTCCTGAGATAAGTCTGGTTTCACCATTACGCTAGGTTTAATGCGCTTAACATGCCATGTGTGGAAAAACTCATGGCTGCACAAACTTAAGAATGTGATGTAGCTGTCGGTTTTTTTCACACTTTCACCAACTTGAGGAAGGTCGAAGCGAGGGTAAAGAAGGGCAGTTGAGTGCTTATGCTCTAAACCGCCGAACCCATTGTCGGCAAGCAGCGTCATAAACAGGTAGTTATTAATAGGTTGTGGAGCACCAAACAAATCTAGGTGGTGCTTGCAAATTGGCGTTAAGTCATTTGCTATGCGCTCATAATCAATATTGTTGTTACCTGAGAAAAGTAACGTAAACGTAATGCCGTCAACCTCAAAGCTGTGAGTGTCTGCAATGCCCACATAAATGGGATGATCAATGAGCTCATCGTAATTTTTTTCAACGAAGTGCCACCGAGATGGGCTTGTGCTTTCACATCGAGAAGGCATTGACGTATAAGCCTTCCAATTCGAGGTTGCAGAATCGCTGTCGTTAAGCTCAATGTCCACCTCACACGGCACATTCTCGAAGCCGTAAACGTTTAGAAACGCACTGGTTCCATTTATAAACGCATATTGGTCGTTCATAAAAGCAGAGCGAATAGATAAGTCGTTGGCATAAACCGAGTAAACGACCGTACACGGTTTTCCATCTGTGTCTACACGCCAAGTTTGTTTATCGAGCTTAGTTACCGAAAGGCTATAAACGCTTCTATCGCCAACAGTTTCATTACTATGACCTTCAGAAGTGTTTGCAGTTAGCTCGATAATGCTTTTGGCAAAATCGCGCACCATGTAGCTTCCCGGGATCCAGCTTGGAAGGCTAAGCTCAATTGATGAGCCAGAATGCTCAGGTATTTGCAGCGCGACAGTAAATTGATGGGCACGCCAATTGGAAATAGTTAACGTATAGCGAAGAGCAGAGGTCATAAACGTCCGAAAAGATAAGCAAAACTATCCCTCAACTATATCAACCTATTTAGTTAATCCCAATAGATTGCCTGCTACTAAGGGGCAATATTTAAGTTTATTGAACATGGTTTTCAATCGTAGTATTGATAAGTTTTTGTTTGATGCGTACATTGAGTTAAATGACATTAAATCCAGCAATAACAAATACAAATGGCTGAAAAAATACAAAGCAATTTACTAAGCGAAGATAATTTGGAATCGTTGCGTACGCTGGTACCCGGCGATACAGTAGATTTACAAATTGCTATGCCTGCAGCGCCAAAGCGTGTGAAGACTGATTACATAGGCATGCTTATTGATGAATGTTTGCTTTTTCATATTCCAACATCGGCGAAGTGGATTACCGTTAGGGATGCTCTGACTGTTGGCAACGATATCGTGGTGCGTTCTGTGCTTGAGGGCGATACTGGCCAGGTTATTGCGTTTAAAGTGAAAGTACTCAAATTGCTTTCAAAGCCATCAGGCTTACTTATTACAACCTTCCCAAAACGTATTGAAAGTATAGGGCTTCGCGCTGTAAAGCGTGCTCAACTTGGCGTTTCAGTAACGTTAGAAGCTGACGTTTATCCCAGTGACGAAAACGTAACGGGGATCATCATAGATTTAAGTGAAAAAGGGTGCAAAGTAGCGTTACAGGTCAAGCCAAATTGGCCGGTAATGCTCGATGAAGCTGAGGTTAAGCTAAACTATTCGTTGGACGGTAAAGAAGTAGCGCTTACTGCAAAAGTTAAAAATCATAAGCTTGATAGTGATGTGGTTTATTATGGGCTCGCCTTTACCTGTGAAGAAAAATTGATAAAAACGCTGTTGTCCCGACACACATTGTTAACGTAGGAAAACAATAGTTGGGTGCTCTTTAGATAATAATCAAAATAACAGGCTAAGGGGATCTACATGAGAAGTATTGAGCGACTTTTAATGCAGTACGGTGAAAGCCACCAAAACAAGACCAACGTTATCATCCATGCTATTGCCGTACCCAGCATCTATTTTGTAACGATAGGTTTGCTGTGGAGTTTGCCGGTACCTGAAATGATAGCGCAGTTCGATATAACGTGGGCGCATATCATAGCGGTTCCCGTATTGTATTATTATTTTATGTTGTCTGGTCCGATTGGGGCTGCAATGACCCTCTTAACTATACTGTGTTTCGGTGCAGTTAATACCCTAGACCACTTCAGTATCTCAGTATGGTTATTTTCTCTTGTACTGTTTGTCGTTATGTGGATTTTGCAGTTTATTGGCCATCATATCGAGGGCAAAAAGCCTTCGTTTTTTGACGATTTGCGCTTCTTGCTGGTTGGCCCAGCCTGGTGGTGGGTGCACTGGCTGAAAAGAATGAATATCAGTTACTGAGCTTAATCAGCGAATTGATATAGCCAAAACATGTCTAATTTCAAGATTTTGCCCTGCGACAAGAAGCATAAGGGGCACGACCAAGGCGCTTGGGTCGTGGCAAGGCTTGCGTATAATCTTCTTATAAGTTTTTAAATTGGTAATATTGTGAGTCGCTTTCAGCGTGTAATAGAAAGTAATGAACGTTTATTTTGGACATTGCACAGTGCAGGCTGGGCAGGGTTCGCAATAATTTATTACATCGGATCTTTTCTCCATGATGTTCGACCCATTTGGGTTTTCATCATCATGCTTAATGCCTATGCAGGATGGTTGCTAACCATTCCGCTTCGCTACATCTATCGATGGGCAAGAAAGCAATCACCGCTCAACATGATCATCATAGTGATTGTGTCGTGCTACTTAATTGCTTTGCTATGGGCCGTGGTAAAAAACATTAACTACTGGGAAATCTACAAGCACGGATATCGCCCAGACGAATGGTATATGTATTTTACCAACACTATTAACTCGCTAATAATGGTGGGGTGTTGGAGTGGTGTGTACTTTGGCATCAAGAACTTCCAAATGCTTCAAAAAGAGAAGCAGAACGCGCTAAAGGCGAGTACCATGGCGCACCAAGCTCACATAAAGATGTTGCGCTATCAACTCAACCCGCATTTTCTCTTCAATACGCTTAACGCTATCTCAACCCTTATTCTTTTAAAAGAGAACGACACAGCAGAAGCGATGGTGTCGCGTTTGAGTGACTTTCTACGTTATTCATTAGACAACGACCCGATAAAGCGAGTACCGCTAGGTCAGGAAATAAAGGCATTACGACTCTATCTAGAGATAGAGAAGGTACGTTTTGACGATCGTCTAGAAGTACTATGGGACATCGATGAAGGGTGTGAAAGTGCACTTGTGCCGAGCATGATTTTGCAGCCCATTATTGAAAACTCAATAAAGCACGCCATATCTAAGATGGAAAATGGTGGACGTATAGCGATTACGGCACGTACATTTGGCAATGATTTGTTAATGGATGTTGCCGATAACGGCCCTGGTGCAGATATCAAAGACGGAACACTTAGTCGAGAAAACGGCGTAGGCCTAGCCAATATAAAAGAGCGTTTGCAATCCCTCTATCATCGTAATTTTGCATTCTCTATAGAACACAATCAGCCTTCAGGCGTGCGAGTTAGAATACGCATTCCCTATGAAGTTAAGGACGTATAACATGACAAAGCAAGTGATTAAAACCATTGTAGTGGACGACGAACCTTTAGCACGCAAGGGCCTTCGTGCCAGGTTAGAGCGTCATGATGATGTGCAGGTGCTTGCAGAGTGTCAGAACGGCCTAGAGGCTGTAAGTAGCATTTCTCAACATCGTCCAGATTTGGTGTTCTTAGATATTCAAATGCCTGGCTTAAACGGCTTTCAGGTTATTCACAAGTTGCGCGAACTGAAACAGCCCATTCCCATGATCGTTTTCGTAACTGCTTATGACAGCTACGCAATAAAAGCGTTTGACGTGCATGCTTTAGATTATCTGTTAAAACCAGCAGACGACGAGCGCTTGGGGGCGGCGTTAAACAAAGTACGTGAATATTACTCAACTCAGCATCAAGATGAGCAGTCACAAAAATTGGTAAGCCTTGTTGCCGAACTTACTGGTGATGATTGCGAAGAGATTTTACGCAAGTTAGCTAATGGTGAGCCGGTTGAAACCAATCCATACCCAGATGTATTGGCTATTAAAGATGGCTCAGAAGTAACGCGCGTAAACGTTCAAGACATTCAATGGATTGATGCTGCAGGTGATTATATGTGCGTTCACGCACTGGATGGCATGCATATAATGCGCAAAACCATGAAAGAACTTGAGCAGGAACTAAACCCACAGTTCTTTGTTCGAGTGCACCGTTCAGCTATTGCTAATATCCGTTTTGTTAAAAAGTTAGTGAGCCATATTAGTGGCGAATATCATTTAATACTTCAAAATGATACAGAACTTAAAGTGAGTCGCAGTCATCGTGATAAAGTGAAAGCGGCAATGAAGATGTAAAGAAGCTTGAGCATTAAGTACTAAAAGGCGGTGTTTTATTATAAAGCACCGCCTTTTTTGTTTTTTACAATCTATGAAAGTTTCAAGTTAAACAGCGTCTGAACCATCTTACTTAGTCGCAGCTGTATCTTTCGTTCATTAGGGTACGCATAGCGTCAACCCGGGCTTGATTGAGAGGCTTTGTTTCTTCCCAAGTTTTGGATAGGGGTACGGTAATAGGGCGCTGATTAACTTCACCAACCATTATGTTGGTGACTTCGCTTCCTACTAAGCTTATGGCGAATTCGCCAAGAGTAGTGGCGAGTAGTCGGTCCTGTGCTACCGGCGAGCCGCCACGTTGGACATGTCCCAAGGTTACTGGCCTAACGTCGTTGATATTGTGATACTGCAAAGCTTCGGTTAATCCTGTTAAGCCATTAGGCCAAACGTTTTCAGCTACTACAACAATAAAACTGACGGGCCCTTTCAGAGCACGCTGCGCTTTTATCTGGTTTACGATCTTTTTGATTTCAGTCTCAGCGGATTCAAAAAACTCAGGAACAACCACATAGTCAGCCGCAGCGGAAAGGGCACCATTTAATGCTAAAAAGCCAGCATTGCGACCCATTACTTCAACAAGGAAAATACGTTCGAACGCATCAGCTGTATCACGAACTTTATCGATAGAACTCATGGCGGTATCTATTGCGGTAAAGTAGCCTATAGTGGCATCAGTGCCCGCTATATCGTTATCAATTGTTCCCGGAATACCAAGAATCTGGCCATCCCATAGTTCGCTCAACTTTGCTGCGCCGCGAAAAGATCCGTCACCACCGATTACAATAAGTGTGTCGATCTCGGCCTGTCTCAAGTTATCAGCCGCTTTTATAAGCCCTTCACGATTTTTAAATTCTTTACACCTTGCGCTGTGTAGTATGGTGCCGCCTTGCTGGATAAGATTGTGCGTTGAATCAAGAGATAGAGGAATAAACTCTTGCTGTAGTAATCCATTGTAGCCGTGCTTGTAGCCAAGCAAGGTAAAATTAGCTTTCTGACACGCAATAATTGCGGCACGTATACATGCATTCATACCTGGGGCGTCGCCACCAGAGGTTAAAATTGCGACACGTTTTGACACATTAAAGTCCTTCTTTTTACAGGCAATGCCATTAAAGTAGAGTAAAGGCTGTGCAACGTAAAGTTCTCTATTGCGGATATTTATTGCGTAATATCAAAGTAAAATTCAAGTTTTCAGTACACAGCAATAAGCGTTTTTGCTTGTCACGACGTAACTAACGTAAAAAAAGGAAATACTATGCGTTCATTGTTGGTTGTTGTCTTTATTATTTTTCTTACTTCATGCAGTTCTAAGCTGGCTTATAACAACCTTGATTGGTGGGTGTATTGGTACATGGACGATTACATCGAGCTTAAAGGTGAGCAAGAGGAGAAGTTTGATGCGCATTTACAAAATTGGTTGAGCTGGCACAAGAAGAGTGAACTTACTCGTTATAAAGCGCAATTAGAGGATATAAAAAAGCAGATTCAGAATGACACCCTTAATTCGAGTATTGTTTATAACAACCTTGAGCTAGCTAGATCGCATTGGGAGCGCGTACGAGACGAGGTCAGTCCTGAACTAGCGGCTATAGCTAAAACACTCGATGATGAACAAGTTGTCACCCTATTTGCGGCATTAGAAAAAGACAATAAAGAAGAAGAGGAAGAGCGACAAGAGGCGCTGGAAAAGTCTGAAGCAGAGAGACTTAAAGATAGAATTGAGCGAATACAAGAAACAATAAGTGAGCGTATTGGAGATCTAAGTAAAGAGCAAAAACAAATTGTTAGCACCTACGCACAACAATTTATTTCTACAGATGACGCTTGGATAACGTATCGCAGAAACATTCAAAATGCGGCAAGAAAGCTATTCGTTTCGCGCAAGCAAAACGAAAGGTTTGAGCAAGAATTGGTGTCGCTAATGCAAAATCCGGATAATTATAAAAGCGATGTGTACAAGCAAAGTAGTGCTCATAATATGACTGTGACAGCAACGCTACTGGCCGAGATATTTTCAACTCTTTCAGAGAAACAGCGTCAAACACTGATTGAAAACGTGGATGAGCTAATCGAAACGGTTGATAATTTTATGGATTAATTAGTAATACTCTGGCTCAGTACACATTCAGCTCGGTCGATACAGTACTGGTCTTCTCGTAATACAAGAAGAAAAGTCCGACTTATGGTGGTAGCACTCAGTACTAAATAAGGTATTAAGTTATAATTCTTTCCAATCGATTTTAAGAACTTTACCTTCTTCGTTAGCAACGAAAAGGGGAAGTTCGGTCAATTTAGTGTTTTTTTGTTTTAATGTTTTAAGGTTCTCGTAGGAATACTGCCTCTGTATATGCCACTCTACCTTATTCCTTGATTTGTATTCTAAATCAATATTCCACCTACCCAGATAAGAAACCGCGCTTGGTTGAAGCGAGAAAAAGCAGCCATCGCATTCAGGTTTTTTAAAACGTCTTACCCCAATGTTCGAAAAAGCTGGAGTTATCGATTTTAGATAGTATTTGCCAGTTTTAACTTTGACGAGTTTTGGGAGGTGTTTCTCGTTAGCTTGACTACCCTCGAATTGCTGTGTGCTAGGTACTTTTAATCCGCGAATAACAAATATTTCACCACTGTTTAGCTCTTCAAATGTCATTCTGTGAATACCAGCATCGGCTAGTACAAAAGACTCGTTCTGACTTAGCGCCTGTTCATTGGCGCTAACCTCGTCGATTAAAATTGCCACCAGTAAAAAAACTAACAATCTCATAGCTCACCAGTTTTCTAATTCAAAAGCCAATATATTTAGAGAGTTCATCTCTAAGGTTGGTGTATTTTTCTTTGTAAGGCGCCTTAAGTGACATATCGTCAATCAATTTAAACAGCCGCTTACACTCATTAATGAGTTTCATTTCGGCTTTATCTTCTTTGATTGCAATTTGTAGAAGACATTGCAATAGATTAAGCGCAACCCCTGTATTTACAGGAGCAAAGCCTTGAGCAAGGGCAAACGAAGCTTTAGCACGTTCGTAATCTTGCTGCTGATAGTGTTGAATGCCTTCGCGGTTGAACTGTTGATAACTGGCTAAGTTTTTCTGAGCATTGAGGGCTTGCGCATCCAGCATGTTTAAACTGTTTTGGTCGAGCTCATCCTGTCTTGAAGTTAAAAGTGCATTCAATTGTAGCGCATCATCAAACTCCCCCAGTTTATACATAACGTTAATACTGTCAGGAATAAACGCGGTAGGAACTTCCGTGTACTTATCGTCAAGCAGTGTTTGTGACGTTGTTAAGTGGCGTTTGGCATCAATCAGTTTGCCGTCTATAGCGCTAATTCTAGCGTTGACGATTGTACCAAATATATCTACGTCAAAATCTCTGTCCATTTTTTGAAGATGTTCATCAAACTTTCCTCGTTGCAGAGTTAGTAATGCTTCTTGCTGATACTTATTGCGCTGGCGCTTGTCGTCTGCAAACTCTGCGACATCTAAAAGGCTTCGGATAATACCGCACCAGTGTAAACTTGTTTTGTGAACGGTTCGTTTCGATAAATCCCAGATCGCTTGGCTTGAACTCGCTGCCAGCACTAAATCGTCATTTTGCCGACCTATCTCACAGGCTTTGAAATGCCTGGGTAGGGAGTAGGGCGACAGTTTTATTGCCTCTTTTATTGCATCTAGTGCTTTGTCGCCAGCTGTGGTGGCTTGGTGTGCTTGCGCAAGAATATCGTGAGCGTCTGCATTGAACCGGTTTCGCTTTAGCGTTCTCTTGGCAATTAAAATCGCTTTCTCATATTCCTTTAAAAGCAAGTAAGTTTTTCCAATAGCTATTTGTGCCCACAGCACGGGTTTTCCGTCAATGTAGTCACGTAACACATCTAGCGCTTTATCGGGTTGCTTTATACGCCAGTATAGCTCGACTAATAGCTGTTCACAGTGACCTTTATAGTGGGAAGGGGAGTCAAGTAACGCTTCGATATGGTCGATCGCACTGTTTATTTCACCCTGTTCAACGAGACTAAACGCTTGCTGGAGAAACTGTCTTTTTTGCCACGCACGAACAATACGAGACTTCAGCTGAACTTGAGAAAAGGGCTTAATTAAAAAATCATCTGGTCTACGTTCAATACTGCCCAACACTACCGGTCGAGCGCTATCTGCGCTTATCAGAATGAACACCGATGTGGGACTGATAAGCCTTCGAGTGCGCAACTCTTCAATGAGCTCATAGCCATTTTTGTTGTCAGCTCCCAAGTGTAGATCACAAATGACAATATCAAACTTATGCTTTTTACATAGTGATACCGCTTGTTCAGCAGATGACTTCGTAACTACATCAGATGCGCCCATCGAATGCATCAGCCCCTTCAATAAAAGAAGGAAAGGGCGTTGGTCTTCAACAATCAGTACTTGTTTGTTGCTAAATTGCATTTCAAATCCATGAATGAGCGCGCGATTACTTTATAGGAGTATATCTAATTTTAGATAATAAGCTTAAGAAAAACATTATCTTGCCGAAAACATAAGTATACATATGAAGTTGTAAATAAGAATGTCGCAAGAAACTGTCGAAGCTCGTGAGCAAATACCTATTGACCCCAGTATATACTGGGAGCGCAGTGGTGTGCTTGCTAAAGCATCTGCGCAGGGAGCGTTGTTCTCTTTATATCTTGCTATGCAACAACATAGTGTGGCTGAGCCATTTGAAATTGAAGCGGTAGCGTCAGAATCTGATGATAAAAGCAGCATCGAATCCAAGCTTGCATCGTTAAATTATTATAGAAGACCATCGCTAGCCGCTAATGAAAGCGAATGGGACAGAATGCGCGTTTTGTCTGAGTTAGTCTCTCAAGACTATGCGGCAGCAAGATTATATTTAAGTATGAATCCCTCTCCGCTATCACAAACTGATGATGCTAAACGTCTACCCGACGATGTAGTAGATAATTGTAGTTTGGCAACACAAAAGCGGTTGAAAAAGGAATACGCTAACACCGTGAAGGAAGACAATACGCTGCTATACGATATCCTTTCATCACAAGATAAAGAATACCATTCACAACAAGAAAATTCGTCACACTTCACATCTTTTGAGAATATTGCATAGCAGTTGTTTCAATTCGTTGTTGCGTGCTAAGTTTGGGTTGACGTAGGAGCGCTAATTCGTATCCGCCCTAGTTTTTATCATTCCTTTTTGTTATATTGCGCGCCGCATTTTTGCACTGGTCTTACGCTCCAATC
>NZ_JAFLMX010000278.1:0-21341 GCF_017849675.1 Alteromonas sp. AO-Serp | reverse complement strand
AGCCTCTTCAAGCCCGCGAATAATTGAAGCACGTCGCTTAGTCGACACCAATTTAACTTCGTCTTTGCTTGGACCTTTACGCAAAAACTCGCTAATGACTTTATCTATTTCTTTTTCCACTGTCGCAACGTCAACGCCGTCTTTTACGTCAACCGTCACACCAAAAATAGACGCCATTTGTAGCTCGTAGTTAAACACCGAGGCATTGGTAGCAATTTGTTGGTCGTACACCAATTCTTTGTAAAGGCGTGAGTTTTTACCATCGCCCATGACACTCGCGGCAATGAACAAGTCTGTTGCGGTTGAAGAGGTATTTTCAGGTGAAACCCAAAGGCGGTAAATGCGCGATTGAGGTACTTTGTCTTGAATCACTTCGCGGGTGTTTGCGCTACGCTTTGGTACCCATGCTTCCCACTTAGACAGTGCTGGGCCCGGCTCAATGTCAGCGAAGTACTTGTTAACCAGAGGTTTGGCTTCTTCTGCGTTAATATCGCCGCTTAGCACCAGTATTGCGTTATTCGGTCCGTAATATTGGTTAAACCAGCCTTTAACGTCGTCTAACGATGCGGAGTTAAGATCTTCCATCGAGCCAATCACCGTATGATGGTAAGGATGGCCTATGGGAAATAAGCCTTCAAAAATATGCGTGAATACGCTTCCGTAAGGCTGGTCTTCGCCCTGACGTTTTTCATTTTGTACAACGCCACGCTGTTCGTCTAATTTCTCTTGTGTCACCGCACCTAACAAGTGCCCCATGCGATCAGATTCCATCCAGAGAATACGGTCTAGTGCAGGTGTCGGAACGGTTTGGAAATAGTTAGTACGGTCAAAGTTTGTGGTACCGTTTAATCCTGTTGCCCCAGCTTCTTGTAACGGCCCAAACCATTCATCGTCATAGTTCTCCGTGCCGTTAAACATTAAGTGTTCAAATAGGTGCGCAAACCCTGATTTGCCGTTTGGTTCGTCTTTTGAACCCACCTTATACCAAACCGCAACGGCAACCACTGGGGCCTTGCGGTCTTCATGAACAATTACCGTTAACCCATTATCGGTCGTGAACTTTTCGTAGTCGATATTGATATCGTTTTTAGCAAACGCTGAGCCAACCAGCGTACTACTTACTGCCAGCACACCTACACTTACTTTTAAGCGCTTGGTGAGATGCTTAAGTACAGTCATTTCGTCATCCTTAATCTTATTATCTGTGCTGAACACCAAAATGTGCCAGGCACCACAAAACGGCTTTACGCCAGTACTAAACATAAATCAATTTGGTAGTTTATAAAGAGTTACGATGCAGAAAACTGTAACGGATTGTAAAAGAGAGGATAAACGACGAACGAAGAAAAATTGTTAGGGAAAAGTAGAGAAGAAAGTCGCAATTATATTGCGACTAACCGTGCCCAAAGCGCTTTAACTTGTTTAGCGTCTTCACTTTCTAATTCGTTGTTGGCGAATGCGCTATTAAGGCTCTCGAGCATTTTATCATTAAGCATCGCAACCGTAGCATCTTCTTGCATTTCTAACTGGCGAGCCTCTACTGCAAAGTGACCTTGCAAGTAGCTGGCTATAAACAATTCGTCATCACTACCGTGATTTACCACGTCATCAAGCGATGCCTCAATATCTGCGATGGCGTTAACGACACTTTCTGGTGCTGCAGCAGGTGGTAACACGTCTTACTCCTTCCTGTTTTTAAATATCAAATCTTAGTTCGAGATAAACTCATTTTTTATGGCTATACATGTGCCATGTTGTATCAAACTACGTCTTTAAACAGCTTGGCAAAGCACTTTATCTTTATACCCAGTGATAACCGTGAACGCGCCTGCGAGTTCAGCGTCTAGCGTTGCATCGCTTGAGTCTAAGCGAAGCGGCTTACCGTTTAATGCCTGTAGTTTTTGCTTAGTGGCAACAACGAGCATATTCTGCTTGCCAATTTGACGGATAAAAGCAGGGCTAAGCTGCTGATTTCCGCGACCTAATATGTGGCCCTGACCACCGATCACCGTCAAAATGACTTTAGTGGGCTTGTCATGAGTCAGCGCAATCAGTTCGCTCGCAGTAACGTCACTTGCGATTAGCTCACCTTGTTTAACCACATCCACACCTAACAAGGTATTTTCTAGGCCAAGAAAGTCCATGACCGCACCTACAGTAGAGCCGGATCCCATGACAAAATAGGTGTCAGGCTCATCGTCAATAATTTCACCAACATAAGCCGCAATGTCGTCAAGCACTAAGGCCTCGTCCTCTTTCCCGCCCATTTTTACTGCTTGAACGTAAGTGAGCTCTGCGGGTACGCGCATTTCACCATAGTGTTTGGCAATAACTTTGCCCTCGCGAAACGCGTTTTCGTCAATATCACGTACTTCGGCGTCCATTTCACTCACAAGCTCGCCTGCGATCATCTGACTTACTACCTGCCCTGCCGCTGACGGCGACACGCAGTAAACGCCAGAGTGAATTTTGCAACCTGCAGGCACACCTAGCACGGGCACCTGTGTGCCAACTACACTACAGATATTACGGGCTGTGCCGTCGCCACCGGCAAAAAGCAGTAAGTCGACGTTGGCGTCCACCATTGCTTTAGCTGCACGCTCTGAATCTTCGCCCTCGGTTTGCACGGCATCAGCCGTGTAGATTACCTCATAAGGAATACCCAGAGATTCACAGATTGTTTCACCCATATCGCCCGATGCTGTGACGACGGTAAATTGCCCAGATAAAGCTTCTAGAATACTGAGCGCTTTCGCCATTTTTTCGTTGGCTTTTTTCTCTGCTCCCATGGCCAGTGCTTTTTCGCGAATTTCTGCACCGTCGCTGCCTTTAAGCGCGAGTGCTCCGCCTATGCCGGCAAAGGGGTTTACCACAACACCCAGTTTAAATTTGGGTTTGTTATCAAACGTTGATTGGCTAAGATCAGTATGATTCATTCGGCATCTACTCCTATCCCGCCACCCAATTTGCTGTTAGCGTATTTTTTGACGTGTCTGTTACCGTGCTATTTATTATGCTGCTACATGAACCAGACGACTTACCTTTACCAAACGCAGATGACAGCGCATTAATAAATTGTTCAGCCCGAGGCGGAAAGCCCTCAGATTTATAGCGTTCAAGCTGAGCGGCTACGTTTCGCGTAAAACCTTCTCTGTCGGGCTCAGCACCGTTTAAGTTATCCGTGCTTACCTGAAACTTTCTTCCTGCTGCTTCTGTAAACGCCCACTCAATGGCCTGAGGCTTAATTTCTACTTTTTCGAAGTCAGCTTGCTGTGATGCATCGCGGCCATCTGGGCAATACCAGTAACCGTAATCTTCTAATAGTCGACGCTTTTCACCCGCAATACACCAGTGCGCAATTTCATGCAAAGCGCTTGAAAAAAATCCATGAGCAAACACGACTTGATGATAAGGTGTTGCGCTGTCTGCTGGGATGTAAATGGGTTCGTCATCACCTAAAACCAAGCGCGTATTAAAATCTTCAAATGTCGAATTAAACAACGCGATTAACACAGGTACATCAACGTCTGCTTCTGAGTGATCCGACCCCGTAGTCGTTTCTCGGTGCATGCCCGGATATTCACTTTTTAGGCTTTCAACGTTTGAGCCTTTAGTATCGGTATTTTTAGTTTCAGTCTTGGCAAACAATGCGTGATGACTTGCGATGTTCATGGCGGCTAATAAATTCTACACAAAAGAGCTATTTCAATGGCGGTGGAGTATACCAGTAAAACTTTGTCTTCTCACTTGAAAGGCTCGCTTGCTTAGGTCAATCTAGGTTTACAACAACGAATTAGCCACACTATCTCAACAGGGAGTTTGTCATTTGGCGCAAGAGATAATTAAACATATTCATCGGGTCAATGCCCTTCGTGACTTAGCCAATCAGTTGGGTGTAATGCCTATCATTCATCAATTGCAACACTGGCAATGCGAACGCTTACTGGTCACTCACGACGATTTAGCACAGCAAAAACGTTACCAAAAAGCCATGGCTTTTTTTGTAGATGAATTGTACGGGCCAAAAGATTTTAGCCAACGGGACGCCGATTTAGTGCGAGTTATTCCGAAGCTCGCAAAAGTATTGCCTGACAAAGCTATGAACGCTATGGACGACGCATTGTCGTTAAATGCACTATCGTTCGATTTGGATATGGCGATGGCTCAGTACTTACAAAGCCAATTTCCCGGAGAACCTATCAACCGAGATAACTACGCTTTGGCGTATCGTAATGTGGGCAGAATTGAGGATAGAAAGCATCAAATCGACATAATTTCCCATTTGGGCGATCAACTCGCAGACGTTATAAAAATTCGTGGTATAGGTATGTTAATTTCACTGTCCCGTCGTCCGGCTAAATTAGCAGGATTACTCGCATTGCATGAATTTTTGGAACGAGGGTTTGATGCGTTTAAAGCGATAGGTGACGTGCAGAGCTTTATTGACCCCGTATTGGTGAGAGAAAAAGCGATAATGCAATTATTGTTAAGCGATGATTTAACGTTACCTGAAGATAATCCCCTGCCTGTGGTATGAGGCACAATGCCTGAACGTGAAGAAGCAGAGTAGATTAAAGCAAAAATATGAGTAAGGAAAAGATTTGAGCACCCCAACGCTTAATTGGATGTTAGACGCCCCCTATGTGCAGCAGTGGCATATTGATGATACGCACATCGACCACTATCAGCACGTTAATAATGTGGCGTACCTGTCGCAGTTAGAAAGCCTAGCATGGGCCCATTCAAACGCGCTTGGCTTGCAGTTTGCCGATTATCAATCGCTTAACCGTGGCATGGTCATTAAGCGCCACGAGCTAAACTACCACCTGCCAACACATCTTGGAGATACGTTAGAATGCGCTACATGGATAGTGCATTGCGACAGCAAACTTACTTTGAAACGCCAGTTTCAATTTATCTGCCCAAAGCGAAACAAAACCGTATTTGATGCTATGACCACATTCGTATGTGTTAGCCTTGATACTGGCGCCCCAAAGCGAATGCCTAAACAATTCGTGGACATCTATGGCAAAGCGTGTGTGGCGCAATGAAAACGTGGCTAGCGATAGTGCTTTCGCTCTTCCTTATTGTGTCGTTAGGCATAAACGTTTACCTATGGCTTAGTTTAAAGCAGCACAATGATAAAGCTTATGCACTAGAGGCCAGTTATGAACACCGTTTAGATAGTGACAAGCAGCTAGAAACCCAAGCACAGTTGGTGGATGAAACTCAGGTAAACGAAAAAGCTGAGCCCTTCAACAATGAACGCTCTCCCGCCAACTTTTCACCTATGACAGGCACTAAAACGGCACCCAACGCACTTGACGATCTACGCACCTCTTCACCACTCGTTAATCAAGAGCAATTAGAGTCACTGACTACCCTACTCAATAACGAGCAATACGCGTTGCTCGCCACTGAATTAACAAACCTTTTAAAATATGACCCGCTCAACGAATCTCTGTTGTTGCTAGAGGGTGAACTGATTGAGTTAACCAAGCCTCTTTCAACGGCCATAGTGCACTACTACGACTTGGCAGAACTGCCTCTTTCAACTGAAACTCTCTCATTTATTGACGCAAAAATTGCCACTTTGTATCAACAGGCGCAGACGCAGTTAATTCAAGACGAACAATGGGAATTGGTTGCCAGATTAAATGAGCCACTGTATCAACGCATACCTGACGCTAGGCACTACACCCTTAATTTGGCTGAAGCGTACGCTTATCAGCAAAAGCTTACGTTAATGGAAGACGTGCTTGCTGCCCTTCCATCAAACGACAGAGACGCGAATATCATTCGCAATAAAGCCTATGAAATGCGCGATATTGCCAACGCAGACGCTACGCCGAACAAGAGTGAAATAGAGCCAACAGGCGCTGAAGCCGCACGTTATCAAACCCGTGTAGCCTTAGAGCGCATTGGCGATCAATATCGCCTTGATGTAAAGGCGCTTAACCAAAAAGCCACCATGATTTTAGATACGGGTGCCAGTACCACCGCAATAACATCGCGACTCTTTGCGCGTTTAGGCCGTATGCGAAACCTCACGTTCATTGGTAACTTCAACATTAGAACCGCGTCAGGAACCATTGAAGCCCCTCTGGTACAAATACCCCGATTTTACTTTGCTGGCTACGAGTTCAACGATGTTTCTGCCATCGTGCTGCCCGAAGTCGCTCTACCCGATGCCGACGGATTGTTGGGAATGAACGTTCTAGGTCAGTTTGACTTTGCAATAATGCCCCAGTCTAGTGAGTTGATTTTGACAGAGCGTGATTAATGCAGTCTGCACAAGGGCGAGAGCTTTGCGCCTCTCGCCTTTTAGCCTTAATAGCGTGATGTATTAATTTTGCAATTTAACTAAAGGAAATGTCTCAAACACCACCTCTTCATGCCCCGTTTTCATAAAATTGCGGATGTTGGCGTGATCGCTACCGTTGGGATTATCGAGTACGTCTTCTCGATAAAAACGCCCAAATAAGGCTAGGGTTTGCGCTTGGTTTAGGTTTAAATGCTGACCGAGTGCGAGCAGTTTGCAAGAGCCATTGTTCTGATTGGCTTCGTTTTTCACGTCACCATTAGTGAAAGCAGTGGGCGTGAAAACAAACGCGCTATCAACGAGCGTGATAACGTCGTTAAATTCGATAGTATCTGGGGAATTAGTGACTGCTTGAACTAAGTCTTGGGTGCTGCTGTATGCCATGTTTATCTCAAAAAAAGAAAACGATAATAACAGGTCTATGTCATTACAAAAGTCCACAACAGGTTCAGTTTTAATATATACAAAAAAAGCGCCTCTCCATGAGGCGCTTATAATGCTAACAAGGTTGGGTTTACTAGCTCGTTAAACCGCAGCGCACACGCGTGTACCTTGGTCGATGGCCCGTTTTGCGTCTAGCTCTAACGCTTCATCAGCACCACCAATTAAGTGATAAGGCATGTTTAAGCCTTCAACGATATCACGCATCGGCTCTTGGCCTGCACAGATGATAATGTTGTCTACCGGCAATACTTGGCTGTTACCATCAACCGTAATATGTAGCCCTTCGTCATCAATTTTATCGTAGCTTACACCTGGGATCATGGTCACGCCTTTGGCTAGTAGACCCACTCGGTGTGCCCACCCCGTTGTTTTGCCTAGACCCGCGCCAACTTTGGTTGTCTTGCGCTGCAACAGGAAAATCTCTCTTGGCGATGGCTCAGGCTGCGGCTTAACGCCTTCGATGCCCGCGCGAGCAGAGAAGGTCATATCAATACCCCACTCTTTCATAAATGCAGGAATATCTTGGCTTGGCGTTTCTTTGCCATGAGACAAGTACTCAGCGGTATCAAAACCAATTCCACCAGCGCCGATAATGGCCACTTTATTGCCAACGAGTTTCTTTTCCTTCAATACTTCGATATAGGTCAGCACTTTTTCGTGCTCAATGCCTTCAATCGCTGGCGTACGCGGCTTGATCCCCGTCGCAATCATCACTTCATCAAAAGCTTCGTCGTTTAGCGCAGCCGCATCAACATAAGTATTCAATTTAAGGGTAATGTTTTTATGAAGCTCGATTTGGCGTTTGAAATAACGCAGCGTTTCGTAAAACTCCTCTTTGCCTGGAATTTGTTTGGCGATATTAAATTGACCACCAATTTCACTAGATGCATCATAAATCACCACGTCGTGACCGCGCTTGGCAGAAGTCACTGCCGCTGCTAATCCCGCTGGGCCTGCGCCTACCACTGCAACACGCTTTTTGGTTTCTGCTGGTTTTACGTTAATTTCAAGCTCGTGACAGGCACGAGGGTTTACCAAACAGCTAGTCATTTTGCCGTTGAAAACATGGTCAAGGCAGGCTTGGTTGCAGCCAATACAGGTATTAATTTCGTCGGCCTTATTTTGCTGGGCTTTGCGCACAAAATCAGGGTCTGCCAAGAATGGACGTGCCATAGACACCATATCAGCATCGCCGCGAGACAGCACTTCTTCAGCCACTTCAGGCGTGTTGATACGGTTCGATGTGATCACTGGAATTGAAAGCGCCTCTCTGAATTTTGCGGTAACCCACGTAAATGCCGCTCGCGGTACTTTAGTGGCAATGGTTGGAATACGCGCTTCGTGCCAACCAATGCCGGTGTTAATAATAGTTGCACCGGCTTTTTCAATTTCTTTGCCAAGCTGCACGACTTCATCATAAGTAGAGCCACCTTCCACCAGATCTAGCATCGATAAGCGATAAATAATGATGAAGTTCTTACCTACCGCCTCGCGCACGCGGCGTACCACTTCAATAGGCAGACGGATACGGTTCTCGTATTCGCCCCCCCACTGATCGTCACGGTGGTTTGTGCGCTTTGCAATAAACTGATTAAGGAAATAGCCTTCAGACCCCATGATCTCAACACCATCATAACCCGCGCGCTGGGCTTGAGTTGCGGCTGTAATGAAATCTTTAACTTGCTTCTCAATCTCGTCAGCTTCAAGTGCCTTGGGCTTAAACGGATTAATAGGCGCTTGTACCGCAGAAGGTGCAACAAGCTTAGGGCTATACGCATAGCGCCCCGTGTGCAGAATTTGCATACAGATTTTACCGCCAGCAATGTGCACCGCGTCAGTCACTTCTTTGTGATTTTTCACTGCTTCGTCTGTATCTAAACGAAACGTTGACGGATGGGTAGCACCCTCTTCGTTTGGTCCTATACCACCTGTAACGATAAGCCCTACGCCACCTCTGGCACGTTCACCATAAAATGCCGCCATACGTTTATGGCCGTCGGGTAATTCCTCTAAGCCTGTATGCATAGAGCCCATTAGCACGCGGTTTTTAAGGGTGGTGAAACCTAAATCTAACGGACGAAATAAATGAGGGTAAACGGGATGATCGGTAACGGTCTGATTCATGATACATTCCTGAAAGTCGTTTTGGCTTGGTAAAAGCCGTTAAAAAGCCTGTTTAAATATTCTTATCTAATGCGCTCTTTCTCTGAAGGCGCTATGTAATTCAACGAATTACATAAACTTACGAATTCATTTTCTTAATGGCTGGGTGCAATGGCGGATATTCTGGCAGCGTTTTGGTTTTCTGTGCTTCCATGGCTTTAAACACATCTTCCATTTGGAACATGCCCGCTTGCCATGTGGCCATATAGGTCAAGCTCTCTGCCACCGTGTGTTCTGCCGCGTAGTTAATCATAGTCTTAGTGCCTGAAACTGCTAACGGCGAATTCATTGCAATCTGCTGCGCTATTTTCATCACTGCGTCTAGCAATGATTCTTGGTCGTCAAATACCTGATTTACAAAGCCAAGCTGCTGCGCTTCTGCTGCACCAAAATTGCGACCTGTATAAGCCAGTTCTTTAACTATGCCAATGGGAATGAGTTTTGGAAGTCGCTGAAGCGTGCCGACATCGGCTGTCATGCCTAATTGGGTTTCTTTAATAGTAAAAAAAGCATCTTGTGTGCAATAGCGCATGTCACATGCACTAAGCAAATCTACTGCACCACCAATTGCCCCGCCCTGCACGGCACCAATAACCGGCATACGTGCCTGCTCTATGGCGGTAAAGCTATCTTGAAGCAACATCACCATACGGCGCATACGCTCTGCTCTGCGCGACGGGTCGCCCTTAAAGTCTTCTTTCATATTCAGGAACACCGATAAGTCCATACCGGCAGAGAAATGCTTACCCGTTGATGAAATAACAATGACACGGGCGTTGCCTTCATCGTCTATTTCACGAATAGCCGCTGGCAATTCGGTCCAGAACTCTGGGATCATGCTGTTCATTGCGTCGGGGCGGTTTAGTACTACGTGGGCAATATGACCCTCTTGTTTTACTTCTAATGTAGAGTACTTCATGGTTTGCGCTGTCTCCTTGGGCTGTTCCTGTTAACAAATTTGTAAACTAGACAGCGTCAAGATAAAAGGCTATGTTGACAGTGTCAAGATAAAACGTTATCTATTCGTCTCAATTTGAAAATGGAAACATCGGGTTTATGGCTAATGCAGTACAAAGCTACCATCACGGCGACTTGCGCAGCGCACTGATAGAGGCGGCAACGGCGCGTCTGTCTGAATACGGCGTTGATAGTTTATCTCTCAGAAAGCTGGCAGAAGATGCCGGAGTGTCACGTACTGCGCCCTATCACCATTTCAAAGACAAGAGTGCGCTTTTAAGCGCCATTGCAGCCAAAGGCTTTAGCGATTGGCATACCGCAGCTAAACGAATCTTCGAACAAGAAGACAAAACACCGCAGGCACGTTTCCGCGAATTTGTGCACGAATACATTGGCTACGCTGCCGACAACCCAGAGATGTACGAATTGATGTTTGGTCGCACAATTTGGCAAAACCAAGCGGCGACCAACGATCTGAAAGAGGTTGCATTTCCCTGCTTTCAGTTTCAGGTGACGATGACGCGCTATTGGCAAGATAAAGGGCTTCTCCCGAATAATCAGGATGCGCTGAGACTCGCACAGGTTACTTGGGGCACGTTGCACGGGATTGCACGATTGCTCATTGATGGTATCTACGCTGACAGCAGTCATATCGAGGAAATGTGTGATTGTGCAGCAGATTTGTTTATGCAAAAGCAAATGGATGCTTATAACGGATGAATTGCCAGAGCGAGACGAAGACTCGCTCGTAGCACTTTTTTTAGTTACGCCGATTCCGCTTTAGCCATAGATATTGGCTGGCCTTCGTGCGTCGCTTTAATAAACTCAGCAGCACGTTCAGCAATCATGACGGTGGGCGCATTGGTATTGCCGCCAATTAGGCTGGGCATCACAGAAGCATCTACCACTCTAAGACCTGCTATACCTCTTACCCGCAATTGGGTATCAACCACTGCCATCTCATCGTCATTACTGCCCATTTTACATGTACCAATTGGGTGATAGATGGTTTCAGCACGCTCACGTAAAAACTCTAAAATTTCTTCATCTGTTTGTGCTTCTACCCCAGGATATAGTTCACTGCCTTGGAACTTGTCGAAGTCTGGTGCAGATAGCAGCTTGCGGGCAATGCGCACACCTTCAATCATGATTTGCTGATCTTCCTCTGCAGTCAAATAATTGGGGTCAATAAGGGCTTGATCAGCAGGATGGTTGCTTTGAAGCGAAATAGTGCCGCGGCTTTTGGGGTATAGACAGCATACGTGAAGGCCATAACCGTAACCAAAAGCTAACTGTCTTCCATGGTCGTTTAAAATTGCCGGTAGAAAGTGAAACTGAATGTCTGGGCCTTGTGTCGCTAAGCTTGAGCTAACAAAGCCACCTGCTTCGGCTATGTTGGACGAGAAAATACCTTTGCGCCTAAACGCATAGTCTGCGGTGGCTTTTACGTAGGAAGGTAATGCCCCTAATGCCACGGCATAGCCCTCTCTCGCTTTACAAGTATATTGTACAATTGCATCAAGATGGTCTTGTAAGTTTTGGCCCACACCAGGCAAATCTTGCTGAACAAAAATCCCCTTTTCTTCTAGCTCTGCTCTGGGTCCTATACCTGAAAGCATCAGAAGTTGTGGTGAATTAATCGCGCCGCCACACAGGATAACTTCGCTTTTAGCAAAATAGCGATTTACTACGCCTTTTTCACGTACCTGAACGCCAATTGCACGCCCCTCTTTTAACAGCACTTTTTCGGCTGCGACTCTAGTAAGTACAGTTAAATTGTTGCGATGCTTGGCCTGCGTTAAATACCCCTTCGCCGTTGAACAGCGTTGCCCGTTGGCCTGTGTAACATGGTAATACCCTAACCCTTCCCTGTCGTCTCGGTTAAAGTCGTCGAGCTGTTGATAGCCTGCAATCGACGCTGAGTTGACAAATGCGTCTGACAGCACGCTGGTATGCCTAAGCTTGCTAACATTGAGTGGGCCGCCTGTGCCGTGGTATTCATCAGCACCTTCTTCAAAGTTCTCAGAGCGTTTGAAATAAGGCAGTACATCATCAAACGACCAACCTTCAGCCCCTTCTTCGTTAGCCCAGCGGTCGTAGTCTTCTTTTTGCCCGCGAATATAACACATCGCATTAACCGAACTGCTGCCGCCCAAGGTTTTACCGCGGGGCCAGAACAGTTCTCTGTCATACATCTCTTTTTGGGGTGCTGTGTGATAACCCCAGCCAATCCCCTCAAATCTACTGAGTAAAGACAACCCAAACGGGATATGAATAAGCGGATTAGTGTCCTTTGAGCCAGCCTCTAATAGCAAAATATCTAACGCGGGGTTTTCTGATAAACGGGTGGCAAGCACCGCGCCTGCGGAACCGCCGCCTACAATAATGTAATCGTATTTGCTCAGTACTTCGCTCATTTCGCCAACTCCTTGAGGGCAAGACTATTAAATGTTAAAAAAACGTTGTGGTACGACCAGATTACCAAACAACACTTCGCCAAGAAAAGACTTAAATTGTAAGATTTAAAAAATCTAATAATCCTGATAACTTAAGTGCTATATCGAAGTAGCCCCTACTCTGAAAAAACTAACAACAAGCCACCGCCTAGTAGATTTAGGCTAAGAATGAACGTTGACCAAAAACCTATCGTTTAAAGACAAATGTAAAGTCTACCTTGCACAATGGCTTGTGAAATGGGGCAAGCTGACGCACGACGACTTCACGAAATCAGAGCTTCATGACCTCGTAAAAGGCAGCTTTCCTTACTCATTCACTTTCGATATCCCCATGGGAACTGGCACGGTTACCGTGCTTGAAGGAAACATCACGCTAGATAGTGAAAGCAACCGTATTGGTCTGCAGTGCCTCGCTGCGCTTAATATTGTGGTTGCCACCACGACTATTTATCGCGCTCATGTTGTATTTACCGTGTCAGCTTCACCCTATTACGACAAAAATATGAGTACACTCTATTTGACAGGCGTCGCCACTGACAGCGTCACCTTAGTTAACGATGATTACGCGTTGATTAAAGACACGCAATTTCTGATGTCGCGACTCTTCCCCAAAAGCGTTAATTCTTTGCTTGGTGGCTCTTTAAAATCAGCGTTATCACTGTTTAGCGCCGGCACATCCGATATGGCTGCAGACTATCTAAAGGTCTATTTATCTGGCTCGAAACAAGCAGTGTTGGACTACCACATCCCTCTCATTAACAACGCCATTAAAAAGCAAATTAAGCAGGAAGACTTAAGCCATACCATGCGTAACGACCATTGGCGCGAGGTTCTGTTCTCAAAAGCTGGCCAAAACGTGCGTGTAGAAGACGACGTACTGCGCTTTTACCTCGTTGAATGACAACGCATACTGTTTGGAACAATGCACGCTAGTGATCTGACACAATAGAAACAGGGACGGTATCCACCTGTTCACCAATATCGTCGATGTTTAACCTGGGATCGTCCACACTTGCTTCAAGCATATCGAACGCCTCTTTGACGTAGCGCGCTAACGGCTGTAGCGATTCAATATTTTTATTGCAGCACACTAATCCCACATTTGCCGTGCCTGCATATGTCATAAGCGTAATATTTACCCCGCCACCAGGTGTCATGGTAGAAATGGGGTAACAAGCCAGAAGCTCTGCATCTTTTAAATACCGCGTATCTTTTGGCCCAGGTACATTGGAAATTAAGATGTTGGCAATGGGTTTGACTACGCTAGATAGCCTTAACCACTCAAAGACCAGTGCAAGCGATTGAATCACAATGGTATAGCCGCTAAATGCTGCGGGCCGCGCGTGCTGCGCTGCATGTTTTACAATGCGATGATTCACTACAATTTGGCGCAAACGTAAATAAGGATCAGTTTCGCCGTGAGCAAGCTGCACCGGCACAATAGCTATCTTATTGCCCGTGGTTTTCTCTCCGGGTTTACGCAAATTAATTGGCATATTGGTGAACAAGGCTTTTTTAAATACTTGCCCGTGGTCTTGCAGCAGTTTATGTACGCCAATATCGAAGGCACATAGCAACACCTCGTTTGCCGTAGAGCGCGTTCGCCTTGCCAGGGCTTTCACACGCTTAAAGTCTAAGTCCATGGTAGCCACAGCCCTTCCCGCTTTCACTTGTCCAGTCAGCACTGTTTTCGTACCAGTGAAAGGAATAGGCATATAGTGTGGGTTCACTCGCAGCACTTTCATGAATATACGAATAAAGATAATTAGCAAATCGAGCGCGGTTTTAAGCGCGTAACCCACTCCCACTAAGCGCTTATAAAAGCTCACAGGCTCTCTGCGCTTATGGCGCAGTCGTTTTACTGCCCATACTGGTGTGAACTTAGTCTCGTGAGAGTTTGATACATATCCCGCTTGGAACCAGCGCACTAATGTTGCCCCATCGCCATACATATGATGAACCCGCGCATAAATAGCAAACGTCTCGCTGTTGTCATCAAAGATGAAATGGTATTGCCAAAGGGGCTTGTCGGGATCTAACCGCGAAGCATGTAATCTTGCTACAAACGCATCGAGTGCTTCGCGGTTTGTAACATCAGCCACACGATGAATTTGAACATGATAATCCATGTTGAGCTTTTTTACCGGCGCAAACCCCACTGGGTACCCCAATACCGTTTTTACCGCACAGTTGAAGGGAGAAGTAGCACGGGCAAAGCTTCTTATTTCTTGGAATAATTGAAGGACATATTCGTTACTTTTTGCCCCTTTAGGTATGGCAAGTAGCTGCAAGCAAGCTACGTGTTTTGGATTCTCGTCTGACTCGGTTATCCAAAATGACTTATCTAAGAAACTGAGCGTTTTTGCCATTACTATTCCTTTACGCGAAGTCGAGGGGTGACGGGGTTGAGGCATCTCTCATAAAGTCATGAGAGTCGAGCATCTGTTCTAACTGCTGTTTTTGTTCATCGGACAGTGCCAACCTTGGCAATACGCTTACCATCATTAGCGACAAGGCATGATAGCGCTGCATCGTACTATCCATATGGCTGTTTAATTCATCAAATTGACAAGACTGTGTGATGATTAAGGACATTAAATCCACCATAAGTGCCCTGTCTGCCTTTGAGGCAATAAGAATGTCTCGTTTCGATAGTGACTCAAAAAGAAACGCTAATTGCTTATTTAAGCTAGACAATATGTGCTGTCTAGGACGCACGATACTAGGATATTTTTCTGCTAAGTCAGCCGGGCTACGGTAGAAAAAGCGAAACACATGAATACTGTCTATAAGCAAGTAGAGGTAATACATAATTTCTTCAGGATGAAGTGTATCAAGCTTTTCTCGGCTTAGTATCTTCTGCATCTGCTGTTCATGCATTTTCATCAACGCGTTAACCAGGCTGTCCTTGCCTTTAAAGTGGTAGTAGAGATTCCCCGGACTAATATCCAGCTCAATGGCGATATCAACACTGGTAACGGTGTTTTCGCCGTGCTCATTAAATAAGGTTAGCGCGGTGAGTAGTATTTTCTGCGCGGTTTTCATAATTTAGTTCAATCCTTTGCCAACCCAGTGCGTTAATTTTTTTATTCGTGAAACACGCTACATAAACACCAGATAGAGTTGAGCAATACCAGCTACCATACCTAGAATAGCGCCGGTTACGATGAGCTTCCACTCATCCTGTTGATAAGCTGGGCGCAAAACGCCTTCAAATTCTTCAACACTTAACGCCTGCATGCGCTCACTTAAATCGTGCCCAATCTGCATAGCATTATTAGCGTAATCAAACGCATAAAGCAGATACTTATCAGAATTATCAAATATCTGACGCACCGCTAGTGCCTTCATTTTATGGTAATTTTCTGACCCCACACCCAACGCAAAATACGGTTGCGCTATAGCAACATAGCGTTCAATAGCGTCGTTGACATGAAGCTCAATGAGTTCTAAAAGCTGGGCTGAGCCTGAACCATGCAAGATTACATGGGTGATGTTTTTAGGCGTTATAAGCTTTTCTTCAATAATGTTTGAATAGACTTCGGACACTTCTTTTTGGCGCTTTAAAAACATACCTTGAATAGTAATAGGCCCCAGTTTTCTTGGGCGTTTGGGTTCGAATATGATTTTGATAGCAATCCAATTAGTGGCATAACCCACAAGCAGCCCACCTAACGGCAAAATCCACCATGCTTGGTAGAAATACCAAAGTAGCATGGTGGGCAAACCAAACAAAAAGCCAAAATAGAAGCCGGAACGCACAATAAACGGAAACTCTTTGCTGCCTGCCGTTAAGAAAATTTCATTAACGAGCTCGGGCGCATTCACCAGCTGCTCTACCACCAGCTCTTTAATATCTAAAATTTCTGAGACATTGTGTTGAAAGTCGTCCACCATTTTATGAACCACATTAGGAATGTCGTTTTCGATGCGTTGATAGACTAAATTTTTGCCCTGTACAGGCAACGCAGCCCAAAGTTGAGGCGCAGATTCTGCCATTACATCGTTAACGACTTTGCGAATAACTTGACTTAAACGCCGCTCAATTGCTTTAGTGAGCTCGTCTGCGTCTAAACGCTGTGCTAACTCTTCAACACTAAGCAGTTTGCCTAGCACTAGCTCAACCTCAATCTCGGCCATTTGGCGGCGCTTCGCAGGAATGAGTCCCTGCCACCCTAAGAAAGGCTTAATACCAACAAACTCAATGGGGTAAAACATCATTTTTACCGCCAGATAGTTAGTTAGCCATCCAACAATAGCGCTAATTAGAGGAATTGATAGCAGACTTAGCGTTTCAAAGTTCCATTCCATACTACGAACATGTGGTCCAATTTATTATTTTCTCTCTCAGGCTACTGAGTGCTTATGAAATGGTCAATGTAAAAAGTGAAATTACTGCTAATTGTTGATTGAAAACAGCTAAATGAAAGTCTAAGAGTTAGAACGTTTGACCTTGTGTGATTCACCTAAAGTGCATCAGTTTTCTCAACAACAAACGATTAGGTAGTGAATTCTAAATTTACACCATACACTCAAAATAGTGTATGAACCGCTGTTCTCATGCCCTTGCTTTGAGTCTTCGTTATATGGACATTTAAAGACCTGTAATTTTTGAGAACTGCGTTCTAAGTGAAAACTATCGTTTTGCTGGTGTTTTTCGGGTCAGTGTACTTTTTCAAATGAGTAGAAGGCACAGCCCTCATCAATCAAAAATAGGTACTCGTCATGGCAGTATTCGACTTGCGGTTAAAAAAGCTTGAACATGAAATCGAGCATGCAGGCAATTATGATGAATATGAGGCCGCGTGCTTAGCGCACGATGCATTGTCTGGTGCTGAGGAATGGAAAGCCGAAGACGCTAGCGATGACTACGACTACAAACTAATTCGCAAACGAGTTCAGCGCCTACAGCTTGCCAGAGGCAAAGGCGATTTACATGCGCTTATGTCGATTCTGCACGAGGGGCTACACGGCAATTTAGGCAATATTGCCAACCCCGTATTACTTACCCAGTGTAAAATAGGCACTAAATATCTTATTGAACAGTTTATTGACGAAGTGATATTGGCGCTAGAGCAAATTTATCACGCCGATGAACAAGACGTAGACTTTTACGAGAAACTGTCATTTTTTGAAGAGACTGCACACGCCTTCGGGCGCAGCTGCCTTATGCTTTCAGGTGGCGCAGGCTTAGGCTTTTTCCATGCTGGCGTGGTTAAGTCATTAAACGAAAAGAATTTGTTACCTACCGTAGTGTCTGGCTCTAGCGCTGGTTCTATCATCGCAGCCATGTTGGGTACACGAACTCACGACCAATTATTAGAAGCACTCAGCGCCGACTTTATTTACGAGACTTTTAAACACTGGCGAAGCTTTGCCGGTCTTGGAAAGAAAGGGCTATTTGATAGTTCCGTGCTCGAAAATGCGCTGATTGAACTTTTCGACCTTACCACTTTTGAGGAAGCCTTTAAGAAAACAGGTCGACACATTACTGTGACGGTATCCCCTGCCGACCTCCATCAACATTCGCGCTTGTTAAATGCTAAAACCTCACCGAATGCAATTATTACTCAAGCGGTACGTGCATCCTGTGCAGTTCCCATCATTTTTAGCCCTGTACAGTTAAGAGCGAAAACGCCTTCGGGCGATATTGTGCCTTATATTCCCAACCGTCGTTTTGCCGATGGCTCATTAATGGCCGACCTTCCCTTCGAGCGCTTAGCGAGGCTATATGGCGTAAATCACAGTATCGTGAGCCAAACAAACCCGTTGGCAGTGCCATTCATTTCCGCAAACCGCATTGACCCCAACTCGCTGTGGGACATGTCTGCGCGCCATCTTGGCCAACTAGCGAAAACTAACAGTATTTTCGCCATTGATATCATTGAAAGGTTAACCGGTAATAAAAGTGCCAAATTGGCTATTCATAAAGTTCGTTCTATCATTGATCAGCAATACGTAGGTAACATCAATATTTTACCCAAGCGCCAAATTAGAAATTTATCGCAGGTTTTGTCTAATCCAACGCGCGAAAGCATCAATCAGTTGATCGTCAGTGGCGAACGGGCATCATGGCCGCAACTTCATGTTATTAAAAGAAATACCAAAATTAGCGAAAATTTACGGTATCATTTAGGCCAATTGAAAAAACGTGAGGCAGTAGAGCTTGGGCACGAAGTAAGATAGCGTGTGCGTCGCTTGACCTGTCTTGAATTGCCAATAGCAAAGTAATGGCAATTCGCAGCATCTTTTGAAAGGAAAACGGTGAGCGCACAAAGCCAAAACCCCGACAGCATTTACACGCAGCAAGTAAAACAACTAATCAATATGATTTATCCTCAAGAAACGGGCTACGGTTCGGTGTTCGAGGATGCGAGTCACTATTTTTCGCTTACCCCCTCTCTTGAGCAGCACATTGAAGACTTGAAAGCTCAGCTTAAGAAAATTGAGGGAAATAAAAACAAAGAGGTGCTTGCAGAGCAACTGACCAAGCAAATAACAAACAGCACTGAAAAGCTTGAAGAAGAGCGTCTGGCAAGGATAGAGCGGCTTGACGCTGTAAGCACCAAAATTATTGAGCTTTGTGAGGGCGATAACTGGCAAGAAACACAACAGCTCAGCGCTAAGTTGCTTGGTACACTTATGCTGCTCACACGAGGACCAGAGGGCAACTTTGCGCGTGTGCACATGCGCTTCAAACCGCTCTACAAAGCGGTGCTTACACTGCGCTTAGTCGATAGACTGTTAGAGCACGACACGATTGCTCACAAATATCTCTCGAAGTATCGCGAAGCTGCATCCCGGTTTCGTGGGAACCGCTATTGGCGCGATAAATGGAAAACTGAGCTTGGGCGACCGCTAATAACCGCAGCGTTACTTCAAGATATTGGCCTGCAAAGCCCTGCCGCACTCACCATCTTGAAAGGGGAAAATGGCGATCTAGACGAATTTCGTTTGCTGGAAGAGTCGCAGCGAAAGGATCTTCTGAAGCTAAACTATCACTTCACTTTAAAGTACTTGTCTGAGGGGTTAGGCCTACCTAAGTATGTAGGAAACAACAAAGAAGAAAGGGATCGCTTTGTTCAAACTCACAAAGAAGCCAATGAATTTTTGCAGCAGCTGGTAAAAGATGCATTTGTGTCGAAAACGGGGCTGGGAGAGATTGTAAAGATCCCTCAAATTTATGTTTCGATTGTGCTTTCAACTAAGTCTGACTACTCACGTATGAGCTTGCCTAAAGGCTACATGCTCATTGAACAATTAGCGAAGAAAGGCGGCTTAAATAAGCAGTTAGCGCAGGACTTTGTTGAGCTTGTGGGGTATTTCCCACAAGGGTTCGGCATTACCTACATACCGATGAATGAGAAAGGTCATGAAAAGGACCAGTACGAATGTGCAATAGTGATTGGCCTCAACCCTGCAAATCCAGCTGAGCCTTTATGTAAAGTGGTAACAAGAAATCAGAAGTACATTACCAGCGGTACGCAAGAAATCATTCCCAAAGGAAGAAACCTTTATTTCCCAGCTAACCGCAAGAAACTCATGCGCGTAGGGAAAGACAGATTAAGTGAAATTATGAGTCAATTGTCGAGCAACTTCACTCCGGACGCACTTGACGATTTAGTACCGAGTTTCTGGGAACCCTATGACTTCTTTGGTTTTAAAAAGCATCAGAATTTGTGGGCGAAAAATAAATAGTGGGCTTAGTTACGTGAAGTTTGTGATGGAAAAATTGAAGTTTCACTTCAATAAAAGCTCATAGTACAACTTCTACAAAACACCTCTCAAGAAAATGTAAAACTAAACTCAGCTACAGCTATCACTATGTCTATCTAAAGCGTTTCTGGACGAAGCTGCGCCAATTAACCACATATGTAGTTAATTGGCGCTCATGCCGAAAGCGAGGTTTATCTTTAGGAAGTGCTTTTATTCGTCGTTCTTGGTTGTATCAGTCGCGCTCTTAGTCGACGTTGCTTCTGCACTAGCCGCTTTCTTTTGTGCCGCACTCTTAGTAGTTGTCGATTTGGCCGCAGTACGCTTATTAGTTGTTCCCGCAGAAGCTTTTTTAGTCGTACTTGATGATGCAGGTGCCGATTTGGTTGTATTGGCTTTGCGAGCACGAGAAGTTGAAGAAGCGGTCGAAGACGACTTTGTCGATGTACTCCTCGTTGCTTGCGTAGACTTTGATGAGGTATTCTTGGGCGCTGCAGTCTTGCTAGCAGCGCTTTTAGCCTCGGCTTTTTTAGCAGCCTCTTTTGCTGCTAAAAGGGCTACCTGCTCTACAAGCAAGTCAACTTTTGCGCTTAATAGTTCAAGCTGCTGCTCTTTTTGCTGGCGCTTCTGGCCGCCTGAGAATGCAGAAAAAAGCGGCGTTGACGCCACTAATTTCTGAGCAGCATCAACCAAGGCAAAGGGATTAAGTGTTCGTCTTAACTCGCTTTCAACCTCAAGCCCTTTCGCCTGCATCGAATTTATGGTTTCTTGCGTGTCATCAATTTTCTGACTAACAACGCCTGCAGCGTGGTCTAATTTCGCCGATAACAAATCTGAGCCAGCGTAAAGCCAACCAAATAGAGGTGACGATTTAAGAGGTGAAGTAGCAGTACCGTTAAGTACTGATGAATCTTGATCGACTGTCGACACAGATTCTGTAGATGGAATTTTTTTGTTGCTCATAACGCCTCCAATACGGAGATTTACTAAGCATGACAGCATAAAACGGTTTCTACAGTCATTGAACTTTGTAAAAATGCTTCGCTGTCACTCAATTGCAGCTTTTAAAACGCGCTTTCAGCACTGAAAAGCTTATGAAAACTGCATGGAGGGCACCACAAAATGGTGCCCGGAAGGAAAACCGTTTTACTTGCTGGCAGCTAGCTTTGCAACCGCTTCAGTCAAGGCATCGATTTTTGCTGAAAGCTCTTCGATGCGCTGATCAGCTGGCTCTGAATCAAGGCCAAGCTTCTTGCGCACGTCTGCAACGCGATTTTCAACATCGT